>CAKZGI010000095.1 GCA_936914905.1 uncultured Trichormus sp.
AAATCAAATCTGAAGATTGTTGTTGATGAATTCTTGCCCCAATGGAATTACACTCCTTAACCACAGTTACAGGTTATTTAATCCACTATCCTTACCAAAATGTTTGTAGGTTTAGTTCCATCGATTACACTATTTTATTGCCAACATGGCTGTTTTTATGAATTATTTGTGATTAACATAGTCGGAAAATACAGTGAAAAATGCCCTGTAATTACCAGACAGGAATCTTGTAAATTTGGCATGAATCAGGACCAACAATCTAACTTTGTTAAATATTATACTGAATAACCAGTTAACTAAGTGAAAGATGTAAGCAAGAGCAATGAATTTATAATCAAAATGGCCGACATAGCAATAGGCTAATGCCTATTGCTCTCAAAATTATCACAATCTAGAGGTTAATCTATCAGGAATATACTCCCATGAGCCGAAAAACCAACAAAATCTGCAAACAATCAGGAGTGATTCCATATCGTGTGAGAGATGGAAAAATTGAAGTCTTATTGATTAGCACCCGTAAACGCCAAAGTTGGGTAATACCCAAAGGAGGTGTTTGTAAAGGCATGACTCTACCTGATTCAGCAGCTAAAGAAGCCTGGGAAGAAGCAGGAGTTGTTGGTCAAGTAAATACTGAAAAGATCGGCGTTTATCAATATCATAAACGGGGTAATATTTATCGAGTAAATCTATTTTTATTGCCAGTAGAACAAGTATTAGAAGATTGGCCAGAAGCAACCCAAAGAGAAAGGATCTGGTTAGATATTAATCATGCTGCCATGATTGTTAAAGGAAATTCTCTTAAAAGGATTTTGCAGACCTCACAAGACCAAGTAAAAATTCGAAATCAAAAACGTAAGAATTCAGGAGTCAGGAGTCAGAATGTTTGAGAAATCGGTTAATTATCAAATAGATATTTCTGGCGTTAGCATGAAAAAGCTGACTGCTGATGGCTGTTCGCGTAGCGTGCCGTTAGGCATTAGCTGAATGCTTACCTAAAAACTAAAAACTAAAAATTCAATCCTGTAGGGGTAATTCATGAATCACCCCTATCTTTTGAGTTCTAAACTATGGTTTGCAAATCAAATTTGACTTCAATATCATTGAAATCTTGATCACCACCATTTGTTAAATCTTCAAAACCAAAAATATTATCTCCTAAAAGACGGACATGATCTACTTGATCAGAATTAGCACCTAAGAATGTGAAATAAACTGCTGGATCATTATTGGCATTACTATCAAGAACAGCATCGGGTCTACTATTAACAATCAAAAATGGTACATAGATAGCACCACCTTCTAACGTACCGTTAAAAGTCGCTGTTTGACTATTACTTACACTCAAACCCAGATTGCTTAAATGCTGATTAACCGCAGCTTGAGTATAGCCTGCTTGTCCAGGAAGAATATCAGCAGTACCATCACCATTGATATCAATCCCACCATTTTGATCAGTTACTTTATAGAAGCCGATATAGTTATCAAAAGCTGCTTCTCGGTAGACTGTAAACTCAGGATTCACCAAACCAGTAACATTCCATAAATCAATATTCTCTCCTTGAGGAGAATCTTGCAATCCTGTACCTAGATTTAAACGATTATCTGTAGCTTGAATATTAACAACCAAATCCTGTAAGTCCGAATAATTAGTAGAATTATCCTGCCAAACAAGAGAGAAATTATTATCTCCTAATTTGCTAATTTGGACAGTTGAGGAGTTAGAAAAAATTATGTTGGAAATAGGAGTGACACCAGCTGTTACAGCATCAGTTGAGCTATTTATTACTAAATAGAACCTCAAGTTAGTATTGGCATCAAATTCTAATAACCTGTTGAGGTCGCTACTATCAAACTGGCTGGGAATTGTAGAAATAGCAGAGAAAATAATCTTGCTATTTTCTAAAGCTGCTTCAGTATATCCAGCTTCACCAGGGGCGATACCATCAATTGTTCCAGAAGCATCATCAACAGCAAATGCTACTAATTCATTAACATCACTAAAACTATTTATTGCTATTGAAACTTTAACTCTAGCCGTGCTGTTTTGCCTGATAATTCTAAGAACATCATCACTAACTTTGAGGATTTTAGTTGTAGAAATTCCTCCATCTGTAGGGGTTTTATTCTCTTCAATGTCATTAACATTAATAGTCAACTGCTTAGTAAAAGAGAGTCCGTCAGCATCTGTTCTCTTAACATTAATGTTGTAAGTCGCCTTGGTTTCAAAATCAGGAGAGGCGTTAATGTTCAGATTTTTACCATCAATGTTGAAGAAAGTATTATCTGGATAATCCTCATCAGCAACTAAGTTGTATGTGAAAGTATCACCTGTGTTCTGGTCAGTAGTGAGAAATTTACCAATTACTGTTTCTGAGTCAACATTCTCATCAATGGACGTGACAGTTAATGTTAAATCTGTCGGTGCTGTATTTGTTGCGGTTTCATCAATGTCATTGATAATGTCATTGATATTGATATTGATAGTGAACTCTTTTTCATAAGATAGTCCACCTTGATCTGTAGTTTTGACCAGAATCACATAAATTGATTTGGTTTCAAAATCAGGAGAGGCGTTAATTTTCAGATTTTCACCATCAATAGTGAAGAAACTATTATCACCAACACCAGCAACTAGGCTGTAAGTAAATTGCTGTAGTTTTACATTAGGGTCAGTGGTAGTGAATTGGCCGATTACGGTTTCAGATTCAACATTTTCATCAACGCTGTTGTTGTCGAGTAACAAATCTGTGGGGGCGCTGTTGATGCCAAAAATCACGTAACTTTCCCCAGAATCATCAGCAAAGGGGGCGCTAAGAATTAAGTCAGCGATTCCATCACCATTTACGTCTCCTGCACCACTAACTGAATTACCTAAATTATCACCCTCCAAATTGCCGTTGATGATAAAGCCGTTAGTCCCATCAATATCAGAAAGATTGATGGCAGCACCAAAGTTATTTTTGCCAAAAATTACATAGCTTTGACCGGAACTTTCGCCATTGGGATGTGCGTTGTTAGCGCTAATAATTAAATCGTCAATACCATCACCGCTGATATCTCCTACACCGCTAACAGACCAGCCTGAGTTGTCAAATCCGTTGATACCGTTGATGACAAAACCGTTATTAGCATCAAGACTGGAGAGGTCAAAGCTAGAATCAAAATTACCATCTTGACCAAATATCACATAGCTGATTCCCTCATTGGTGATCCCATTGACATCGGCATCGTGTGCGCCAATAATCAGGTCATCAATACCGTCATTGTTAACGTCTCCGGCACTGCTAACGGAGAAGCCTAATTTACTATCTTCTTCACCATTGATGATAAAACCGTTTGTGCCATCAAGGCTGTCAAGGTCAAGAGTGGGACTAAAATCGCCTTCCTGTCCAAAAACTATATATACCTAACCAGAATTTGTGCCATTGGGAGTCGCTTGGGGAGTGCCGATAATCAGGTCATCAAAGCCGTCATTCTTGATATCTCCCGCATTACTAACGGAGAAGCCAGAGTAGTCTTCTATTTACTAACGGAGAAGCCAGAGTAGTCTTCTATACTTTGTCCGTTGATGAAAAAACCGTTACTACCATCAAGGCTGGAGAGGTCAAAGCTAGAATCAAAGTCGCTCTGACCAAATACTATATAGGTCTGTCCAGGCTTACCGTTGCTGTCGGTGTAGGCATTGGGAGCGCCAATAATCAGATCATCAAAGCCGTCATTGTTGATATCTCCCGGATTACTAACGGAGAAGCCTAATCTATCTTCCGCAGTCAAACCGTTGATGACAAAGCCGTTACCGTCAAGGTTGGAAAGGTCTATGGTGGTGTTGGAACTGAAGCTATTTTTGCCAAATATGATGTATGCCGCCCCAAAATTTTCTCCATTGGAATTGGCATTGGGAGCGCCGATGATGAGGTCGTCTATACCATCACTGTTAATGTCTCCGGCTGTACTAACAGAACGGCCTGATAAGTTACCTTCTGTAGCACCAATTACAGTAAAGCCGTTGATTCCATCCAGGGTGGAGATGTCAATGGTGGAAGCAAACCCTTCGGTGGTACCAAATACTATATAGCTTGTGCCAGAATTATTTCTGTCATTGGAATTGGCATTGGGAGCGCCGATAATGAGGTCGTCTATATTTGTCATCGGTTGCATTGTTATTGATGATAACAAAACCGTTTGTGCCGTCAAGTTTAGAGGTGTTGAAAACTTGTTCAGTCATAATTCTGTAGTATCTTTGGCTTGTTCAATTTCAATTTTTGATAAATTGCTGCTACTGCTTTGTAATCGGCTCATCTTTGCAGTTAATCTGCATGAGGAAATTTCTCTGTGCTGTCAGTAGCCAGAGTTGATATGAATAGCTGTGGAGGATAGATCCCACATTCCGCGATTAATCTGCGTGAGGAAGTTTCTCTAGGCTGTAGAAGTGAAGCAGCCAGAGTTACTATGAATAGCAATAGGGATATGAGTTAATCCCACTGTTAATCTGCCTTAAAATTGGTCTCTGTACCGCGGTTAAGCAGTCGAGTTTAATATGTATTGCAATGGGTATGAGGAAAATCCGGGTTAAAATCTATGCAAAATAAAACCTAGATTCTGATTCAATTACCCAAACTGGGATCTGCTAGAAGCAAAAGCTATTTGCTACTGCATATCATGATCGTCCATCTCTGATGAGACTTGGTGTTTTTCCGATGACACCCGAACTAACCTACCAAAACAAACTTACCAAGATGCTGAAGTTTCTACTGATTTCCTACTGATTTCCTGGGGTTTAATTTTTGGTTGTATTGATTAATTAAGGTTTTCATTAAACACCCAGTATGGTTATATACTATATCTTGTACTGTTAATTGTCAAGTCTCTATAAAGTTTAAACAAAGAATACTGGAGATGCTGAGTTTGCTTTTGATGATTAGGACTGATGATTCCCACAAATATGGTGAATTTGCCAAGATCTTACTGAAATAAAGATGATAATTTTTGACAATTGAAAGCGGCTAAGTAGGATGTACTAGTAGAAAAAGCAGCACAATCCTAGTAGGTTAACAGTTAACCTCTAGTCATGATAGAGGTAAGAGTTTTATGGGAGATAAAATCAGATGTATTTAAACTTTTTTATCAGTTCAATTGTGCGGATAATAGTAGCAGTATTAGTAGCTTTTGGTATTTTACAATGGTTTCATATAGCTGCTCGTAACTTTTTCGATTGGGTAATTGGTGGTGCGAGTTTTTGGTGGTTGTTGGGAATTGTGACAGTTCCGTTGAATGTCCATCTTCAGGCTAAAGAAGTTTTAGCAGAAGCTGCTGAATCAATTGAAAAAAATATTTCTGTAGATGAGAAACAAATTAAGTATGTGGGTATTTTAGCCAAGCGATAGCTATGCTTGGCTACTGGTTTAGACTTAATCTCAGCTATAGCGTTGTATATTCTAGCAGCCACAGAAATTAGTGCTGTTGGATATATCAGTCCTGGTGCAGCTTTGTTATTAACCTTATTGCGTCCAGCAATTAGCTTCTATGAATATTTATATACCAGGTTAAGAATGATTCGTCAAGCTTTTACCTATCCTCGTGAAGATATTTTAGAACTGCGTAACCGTTTTTACAAAATAGAACAAAAAGCGCAATCTTTATAAGATAAACTGAATCTAGAACAACTATATTCTTTAGCAGCTAACAACCAAATATTTAGCGAAGAAACACGACGAGAGTTAGCTGGTATTCTTGCTAGTTTAGAAGAATTAAGACGTACAAACCAAACAGAACATGAGCGTTTATCGAGAGAAGCCAGAAATGCGATCGCACAACTCTCCACCGATGGACAATTTCTCGATCACGTCCGCGAGATTATTAGATTTTTCAAATCGGCTTAATGGAATCAGTTATCAGTTATCAGCCTTCTGAACTCCTGACTCCTGATACCTGACTTCCCTATTTCCTGGTTTGAATTACCTGTAAACTACCACCAGCATATAAACTTGGTGCATTTACCTCAAACCCATTTTCTCGCAACAAACCAGGTAAATCAGTTTTCAAAAACTCCCAAGCGGTTTCCGTTTCAAACAACCAGAAAAACACCGATAAACCTGGCCAAAAAATAGGACTTGTGGGAGGATGAAAATCTACCAAAGTGAATACTCCTCCTGCCTTTAATACCCGATAAACTTCTTGAATGATTTTCTGCAATTGTTCCGGCTGCATCTCATGTAAAGCGGTGCTAGTATGTACCACATCAAATAAATTATCTGTAAAAGGCATATCTTCTGCAAAAGCTTCCACATAAGTAGCATTCGGCACATCTTGACGCGCCCGTTGTAAAGATAATGGGGAAGCATCCAGTCCTGTAACATTTTGTGATAGTTTCACCAAAAATTCTGTCGCTTGTCCGCTACCACAACACAAATCTAGGATTTGAGTATCTGAGTGCAGGGTTAAGCCTTGTAGGGCTAGTTGGCGGAAATGCCCTTCACCCCCCACACTCAAGGCTGCTAAACGGGAGACACCATCATATAGCCACTGATAACGGTAACTCCAGTCTCTAAAAATTGTGCCCATTGCATATTTCCTGCTAATAAAGCTTTCTCTTTAATAAAGATATATTGTTAACATTAGTAAAAAATCTGCAAGGTTGGGGGAAAGTAACTGCTATGGGTCGTGTAGGCGTATTATTACTCAATCTCGGAGGACCCGATAAATTAGAGGATGTCGGTCCGTTTTTATATAACCTGTTTTCTGATCCCGAAATTATTCGCCTACCATTTCGTTGGATGCAAAAGCCATTGGCTTGGTTTATTGCTACGCGACGAGAAAAAACATCACAGGAAAATTATAAGCACATAGGTGGTGGTTCACCACTGCGGCGCATTACAGAAGAGCAGGGGGAAGCCTTAAAAGCACAACTGGATGCGATGGGTAAAGAAACCAAGATTTATGTGGGAATGCGTTATTGGCATCCTTACACAGAAGAAGCGATCGCTCAACTGGCACAAGATAACATTGAAAAACTGGTAATTCTGCCACTTTACCCACAGTTTTCCATCAGTACCAGTGGTTCTAGCTTTCGGCTGTTGGAAAGACTTTGGCAAGAAAATCCCAAACTTCAGCCCCTTGAATACACCGTTATTCCTTCCTGGTACAAACAACTAGGCTACCTGCAAGCAATGGCGGAACTGATCATTGAACAACTTAATCAATTTCCTGAACCAGATCAGGTGCATATATTCTTTAGCGCCCACGGTGTGCCGAAAAGCTATGTTGTAGAAGCAGGAGATCCTTATCAGCAAGAGATTGAGGAATGTACTCACCTAATTATGGAAACCCTCAATCGCCCTAATCCCCACACCCTAGCTTATCAAAGTCGTGTTGGCCCAGTAGAGTGGCTGCAACCTTATACTGAGGATGCCCTGAAAGAACTAGGCGCAAAATGTGTCCAAGATTTGATAGTTGTACCGATTAGTTTTGTTTCTGAACACATCGAGACTCTGCAAGAAATTGATATTGAATATCGAGAAATAGCTGAAGAAGCAGGAATTCACAACTTCCGTCGCGCTGCTGCACCCAATACTCATCCGGTATTTATTAAAGCATTGGCAGACTTGGTAATAGAGTCCCTAGAAAAACCTAACCTCAAACTGTCCCAAGTCACCCAAATGAAAAAAAGGGTAAAAATGTATCCCCAAGAACGTTGGGAATGGGGATTGACAACTAGCGCCGAAGTCTGGAATGGTCGCATAGCCATGCTAGGTTTTATCGCCTTAATTATCGAGATAGTTACTGGTAGGGGTTTACTTCATGTCATAGGGATTCTCTAACACCAAAAAGAGTAATGGTTAAGGGGAAAGGGGAAAATTTTCTTGCCTCACACCTTATCCCCTACCCAATACTACTGAGAAAACACAATCTAAAAGTTATTAGTTGGTTTGGGAGAAGGTTAATGGGTAAGGGTTAAAGATTTTATTTTCGCTTTTCCCTTCTTCTTTGAACCCATATCCTACACCCTTCTACTGACGACGATTTTGCCAGTACCACTCATACCACTGTTTAGCACTACGAATTGCGAACCAGAGCAGAATTAAAGCAATCAATCCTCCTGAACGGGGAGCATCGAGGGCAATGTTCCATATATACATATGTAGTATATAGTTTTAATCTTTGGGTAAATACAAGGACTATCTTAAATTTTTAATTATGGGAATTTTTAAAATAATGGGAATTTTTAAAATAAAATGGGAATTTTTAAAAAAAATTAGAGTATTTTTCTTAACTTGAGTATTTTTGCGTGCATAATTTATTTTTTATTGGTACTTGACTGTTAAAAACAATAGTTTTCAATTGACTGTAAATGTAGTTTATTCATCCTACTTATTGAAGTGCGGAATGTGGGTTAGAGGATTTTTTAAAAGTCCCTCATGATGTATCAACAACTTTTCGATCCCCCTAAATCCCCCTTTTTAAGGGGGATTTAGGGGGATTTAGTTTTATTAAGAATGAACAACGGAGGATCAAGGGTTGGGATGTTGGTGAGCGATCACTAAATTTCTATTCTTCCCCTGCATCCCCTGCTTACCTTCACGCGTCATTTTTAGGTTGACAGACTACTAGTACAGCACGGCGTAAATAAACCAACCATTCCAAATCTCTGAAAAGCTCACGCCATATTCATTTTGAATTTTGTTGGCGCAGCCTGCTGGAAGCAATATCTTGAATTTTGTTAGCGTAGCTCTTCTGAAAGAAGCATTTTGAATTCACAGTGGTACTAGTTTGACTCCTGACTCCTGAATTTTAAATTCCCAGTCGTTGATAAACCTGATCTAAATGTCTAAGATGGTGCTGTGGATCAAAACAAGCATCTATTTCTGGCGGTGACAACTTTTGAGTAACACGGGGATCTTTGCTAATCAAATCGCGGAAATTACCTTCCCGTTTGTTCCAAGCAGTGTGGGCGCTTTGTTGGACTATGGCATAAGCTTCTTCGCGGTTAAGTCCTTTGTCTATTAAAGTCAATAGGACTCGTTGACTGAAAACTACGCCACCATAACAGTTGAGATTCCGTTCCATGTTCTGGGGATAAACTAGCAGATTTGTCACCAAGTCGGTGATTTCATGCAGCATAAAGTGAGTTAAAATGCAAGCATCTGGCAAAACTACCCGTTCTACAGAACTGTGAGAAATATCTCGTTCGTGCCATAAAGCGACGTTTTCTAAAACTGCACCTGCATGACTTCGTACCAATCGCGCCATCCCCGTCAGTCGTTCGGAACGGATGGGGTTGCGTTTGTGCGGCATGGCGCTAGAGCCTTTTTGACCTTTAGCGAAGAATTCTTCAACTTCCAAAACGTCAGTTTTTTGGAGATTACGAATTTCTACCGCAAAGCGTTCAATGGATGCAGCGACTAAGGCTAATTGCTGCACATAATCGGCATGAATATCGCGGGAAATAACTTGAGTTGAGGCTGTATCAGGTTTGAGTCCTAGCTTTTGACAAGCGATCGCTTCTACACGAGGTTCAATATTTGCATAAGTCCCTACCGCGCCGGAAATCTTACCTACAGCTATGGTTTTTTGGAGAATTTGCAAGCGTTCTTGATGCCGTAACACTTCCGCTAACCACCCAGCCAACTTAAAACCAAAGGTCATCGGTTCAGCGTGAATACCATGCGATCGCCCAATCATCACAGTATAACGGTGTTCTCTGGCTTTATGGCGAATTGCCTGAATTAAATCTTCCAAGCGTTGCAACAACAGATCCAAACTAGCGATCAATTGTAGTGCTAGAGCCGTATCCAGAACATCTGAACTAGTTAAGCCCAGGTGAATATAACGTCCCGCATCACCTACGTATTCATTAACATTTGTCAAAAAAGCGATCATATCATGGCGGACTTCCGCCTCAATTTCCAGCACCCGCTTAGGGTCAAAATTCGCCTTGGCTTTAATCTTTGCAACCGCCTCTGATGGAATGTAACCTAATTCTGCCTGGGCTTCACAAACAGCAATTTCTACTTGCAGCCAGGTTTTTAGTTTATAAGCTTCGCTCCACAGATTGCCCATTTCGGGCAAAGTATAACGCTCAATCACATTCAGGCATATAATACAACTGTCATATTTTACATTTTAATTAGGGTGTAACGGATAGGAATCCTATTTGATTTCTAAACTTGAAGAGTCTTCAGTCTTTGCTGTTGGGTGTCAGGTGCGGGGAAGTCTATCCAACTTAATTTAAATCAGTACATATATTTAGTAAATAATTTAAAGTCATTTCTGCTGATTTTAGTTTGAATCCTTAACTTTTATTTAAAGACCAGATGTTAATATTTGATACACTTGCTCACTGTCAATGGAAATTTTGCCTAATCAAAAGATTTACCAGCCAAACAAGTTTGAAGTTGGGATTTGCAATTTTTAGATTTATCCCACTCGTTCTTAGATTGAGTTTGGAGATTTTAGATTGACTGAAAACAGGGTGTAGGGGTATGGGGTGTAGGGAAATATAGTTGGTTCCAGACTCTAAAAGGTGCAAACTCCTCAATTTATTGATGGAGAAGACAAATATCTTGAACATTAAGGATTATAAAAATGCTGGCTATGCATAGCATGAAAAGTGCTGATAAGTTGAATCTAAAACTAGAGTCGACTTTGCAGGAATTACCAGTTTGGACTGTTCAAATCGAACTAAATCAGCCAGGAAATGAATTAGCTAAACTTTTTGATCAAGAGCCTTTATTACCAGGAATTATCTTGACTAAAAATCAGAAATGTGTAGGCATGATTTCCCGACCGCTATTTTTTGAGCAAATGAGCCGTCCTTATGGGTTAGGGCTGTTTGCTAGTCGGCCTATTGAATATCTTTACAATGTTCTCCTACCAGAGATATCTATCCTATCTGAGAATACTCCCATTGTGGATGCAACTCAGACAGCATTAGAGCGATCGTCTACACTTGTTTATGAACCGATTGTAATTACAGATCAATCTAATCAGTATGGATTACTCGATTTCCATCAGTTACTTTTAGCTTACTCTCAAATCCATGTTTTAACACTTAATCGACTCCACAAAGAAAAAGAACTCACTCGCATAGCAAGAGCAGACTTTCGCGACCTTCAACACAACTATACTCGATTATTACAAAATGAAAAAATGATTGCCTTGGGACAACTCGTAGCGGGTATTGCCCACGAAATCAATAATCCCATGAACTTTGTCTATGGCAATCTTAACTATGCCACTAAATATGTACAAGACCTCATATACCTACTAGAATGCTATCAAAAAGAACCTTCTTACCCTGAAGTAGTATTGCAAGCCAAAAAAAGAGGTATTGAAATTGAATTCATCATGGAAGATTTGCCAAAATTGTTATCTTCTATGAAAGTTGGTGCAACCAGAATTAATGAAATTGTCTTATCTCTACGAAATTTCTCCAGACTAGACCAAGCAGAAATTAAATCAGTTGATATTCATGAAGGCATAGAAAATACATTAACAATTCTTCAGCATAACTTGAAAGCTAAACCTGATCGTCCAGAAATTAAAGTAATTAAAGATTATGGTAATCTGCCATTAGTAGAATGCTATGCTGGTCAACTTAATCAGGTATTTATGAATGTCATATCTAATGCTATTGATGCCCTTTCCGAAAGTTATCAAATATGTATTTGCGGTCATCATTTAACTTCCCATAATCAAGAAGATATGACAATTACTATTCGTAGTGAAGTAAATAAGGACAATCACGTAATGATTGGCATTGCTGATAATGGACCAGGAGTACCAGAGAATATCCAAAAACGTGTATTTGATCCATTTTTCACTACCAAATCTGTAGGTAAAGGAACTGGATTAGGATTATCCATCAGCCATCAAATTGTGGTAGAAAAACATGGTGGTCAGATTTATTGTTTATCGCAGCTAGGACAAGGCTCTGAATTTATTATTAGAATTCCCATTATTTCGGATAAAAAAGAATTTAAATAATAAGTAGGTGGGCAGAAAAATGTATAACTATGTCATGGCGAATGCAGCAAAGCGGAATCAATCAATCCCAAGGGTTTCAAGTAATTTATATTTTGTTACATAGTTTTGTTTGTTTGTGTCTACCTACTTACTTTTGCAATCTATATCGAAAATAGTGCTACCAAATTCTAGTGAAATCAACCTCCTGATTCCATCAAGTAAATTACCTCTATACGCTAAAAAAGTCTTAGTAACAGCCCCCAGAAATTATGCCTGTCGTTTGTCGGAAGAAATTATTAAAAAAGGTGGTCTTCCCGTTCTCATGTCTACTATCGAAACCTGCTTTTTATCAGACTACACCGATTTAGATATTACTTTGCAGAAGTTAGATAAATTTAACTGGATTATCTTTACCAGTCGGAACGGAATAATTGCCTTTTTTCAGCGTCTACATGAATTGAGCATTCCCCACTCTGCGTTACATAATTGTCAATTATGTGCTTTAGGTAAAGACTCTGAAAGTTTATTATCTCTTTGTGGACGAGTTGATTTAATCCCCGAAGAACCTAGTCCAGAAGGAATTGTCGCAGAATTATCTAAAATTCCCAATATTCATCATCAAACAGTCCTAGTACCTACTCCTGAAGTTGTGGGTTTACCTGAACCGAATATCATACCTAACTTGATTAATGATTTACCTAAATTAGGTGTGCAAGTTACTCGTTTATCTACTTATATGACCCAATGTATAGACAAAAATATTTATGCAGTAGAATTAAATTTAATACGTCAAGGAATCATAGATATTATTGCTTTTAGTAGCACAGCAGAAGTAGAAAGTTTTATCAGAATGTTTGATTCAAAAAGTGATTATGAAAAGTCTATAATTGCCTGTTTTGGACCATATACAGCTACAAATTCACAAGATTTAGGTTTAAATGTTTCTATTGTATCAAATGACTATAGTTCATTTGCAGGATTTACCGCGGCAATGGCAGATTTTTTTACTTAGGGCTTGCTGATAGCGTAGCGTGGCGTTAAGCCATATAAACGAAAAACCAGTTTAAGAGTTATTTAAGGTTGATAAGATGCAGGAAATAAGCCTTGATACTATGAGAACTCAAACACTTTTTCAGATTCTATGGCAATCCGGAATCATTAATCATTGGTGAGAAAATACTTAATTGATTAAAGATAACATAAATACCAAATAAATTTGTGTTTTGTGGCTGAAGTGGTATATTAAGGGTAATTCATAGCTTTAAATTCTAGTTTTATAAGTTACAAATGCAGTAACAGTATTTACTCATGATTCATTTAGGATTGCTATAGATCATTCTAAATCCTCCTCTCCTTCCTTCTGATTACTAATCGTCACGAACAACTTTTTAAGCAAGCCCTACTTAGTTTGGATTGATTTTGCGGTTATGTACTGGAAGTCACAAAAACATAAGACTGTCTACTTATGGAAATTTTTCGGGTCGCTAGAGATAATTAAGTAACCCTAATTCTGCACTTCCAGTAAGAATCTAAAATAGCTATGTTAATCAGTTGGCTGTACCTCATGATAGCAATTTTTTTTGAAATTGCTGGAACAACTTGTATGAAACTGTCTGAAGAATTCACTAGATTAGTTCCTTCAATATTAATTTTTTTATTCTATGGACTTTGTTTAACTTTTTTGACGCTTTCTCTTAGAAAAATTGAAGTTAGTATTGTTTATGCTGTTTGGTCTGGTTTGGGTACTATTGTAATTACTAGTATTGGCATTATCTGGTTTCGTGAATCTTTTACACCTTTAAAAGTTATGTCCATCTTTTTAAGAATTATCGGGGTAATTGGTTTAAATGTAGGTGAATATTTGCAGAATTACAAGAATTAATGTTTATTCATGAGGTTGCAGAATGCTAAATAACAAGGACCCTCGCTTCTGACAGAAATTAGAGGATGTCTGAAAAATTTTTTGTATCGTATCTAACACTTGTATATCTCCGTAAATCCCCCTTTATAAGAGCATGTTTAAAAAGTTTTAGGAGGTATGAATTGTCATTCTGAGCGCAATGAAATGGAGCGTATCCCTTCGGGACACTGCGTGAACGCGAAGCGTGCCGGAGGCTCTAGAATCTAGGTTTCGAGCATGTACTGAGATGTTTCATTCCGCTCCGCTGCATTCAACATGAGACAAAGACCGACTTTTCAAACAAGCTCTAAGGGG
The DNA here is from genome assembly GCA_936914905.1 of uncultured Trichormus sp. Classification (GTDB taxonomy): domain Bacteria; phylum Cyanobacteriota; class Cyanobacteriia; order Cyanobacteriales; family Nostocaceae; genus Trichormus_B. Next base: position 14,177 of record CAKZGI010000095.1, read on the forward strand.
GGATCTCGATTAATTCTGATAGTTCTCAGATATCCTGTTAGGGATCTGAATCGAATCTCAGTATTATATTTGTAACAATTAGAAGATTTCCGGCGGCTTTCACTCATTCGATTTTGCGGTTTCCTTCACCAATATCTGTTCTTTCCTCTTGGGAATATCCCTCGCATTGCTACCTGGGTAGTTACCAGAATTCTCAAGTGCACTGGGAATATATTTTGCATCTATCAGGAAAATTAGAGTTGGGAAAATAGCAATTTAGCAATATATTCTGCATTTCTTTTTTCTCTCCAAATCCAATGATTATACTGACCTTTTTTTTGAATATGAAGAATTGCTTCTTCCATCACTTGGTCTAAATCATCTAAACTAGAATATAATGAACCTATCGGTACTGGCCAGGTGATTTGATGTTTGATTATGGGATAATCGGGAGCAATGATATAACATCCACAAGACCCAGCATCACTTATCACTCCACTCGCTCGATAATAATAACGCTGTTGATTAAAATTGGTGACTAAAATATCTAATTGTTGTAATGCTTGTAGATAGTCTTCGTCTTCTGTGGTGTCAATAAATGTAATATCTGAGCAATTTTCCAGATATTTGGGTTTTTGGTTAATGGGTGTGCCAATAACGAATTCTAGTTTTTGGGAATGTTGAGAAACATAGGAGCGGACTTTTTCTAAAATCTTATTAATGGGTTTATCTTCTCGAATAATACCTACAATACCAATTGTAATTTTATCGTCTTGTTTTAGCTTTTCTCCTGGTTGTAATTTCGGGGTAACCTCACTGATAATGGGGTGAGGAATAACGATTTTAGAATATGCGTTAAATTTAAACTTATCACTGACATAATCATCATCTAATTCTAAAAGAATAACTTTAAACTTAGGATTAAACTCTATAAAATTTTTCAAATAAACAAAACCTAAATATTTAATTTTGCCTTCTTGAGCCAAGAATTGATTACCATGAATACCTAAAAATACTTGTTTCCCTGTTGATACCAACATTGGTAAAAGGGTTAAAAGATGTTGGTTATAAATTTCCATGACATAAATACTGTCAACATCTTTGAGGGATAAAGCTTGTAATCCCATTGAAAAATGACGATATTCACGCCGTAATTGTAATCCCACTGCATAACTAGGAATTGCTTGGGTGAATTTTATAAACCATTTAGGTATTGGTCTTTCTATGGTGACAAAGCCGATTTTATGATTAGATAAGTGCTGATTAACTTGTAAAAGCTCTCTAAGTCCCTGATGGAATAGGTCCATATTATATAAATCCTGAAAAACTTTGGCTAGTTTTTGACAAATAACTTTTTGATTAAAATTATCTTCAACAACTTGACGACCATTTTTTCCCAAATTATGACCGAGACTACGATTTTTGTAAAAAAAGACCAACGCCTCATACCAATCTGAAGCGCTGTTTGCACCTAGTCCAACTTCTCCTAATACGAGGACTTCTGAATTCATGCCTACAGGAGATACTATAACGGGTATACAACAGGCCATGTATTGCAGCATTTTAAAGCTACATTTTCCCTTTGTCCATTCATTATTAGGGAGAGGCATTAATCCTATATCCTGCTGAACCCCTGTGACTTCTGTTTGAGAAGACCAAGGAATAAAACGAACTCTTTCAGCTGGTAACGAGGAAAAAGAGAGGGGTTGATCGGCAATTATCAACAGTTCTGAGTCGAGAAATTGATTCATAAATTGGGCTATAGCAGATTCTATTGCTTGTAAATAGCCGAGATTTCCTGCGCTTCCTGTCCAACCAATGATAAATTTATGAGAATTATCCTCAGATGAGGCTAATTTAGGACGAAAGCGTTCTGTATCAATGGCTGTCGGGATGATCCGCACCTCTGCACCATAATTGACAAACCAATCAGCTAAGTAATTATTTCCGGCAATGATAATATCAGCACATTTAGCGATTGACTGAATCGAATTAAACACTCTTTCTGCATAAGATCGTTGATTAAAATAGTCTGAGGCAGAAGCTAACCAAATGGCATCATCGACATCAAAAACTAGGGGTTTTTCAGAAATGGTTCTAGGCTACAGCGTCCTGGTACTAATTCTCGTTGTACCCAAGTAATTTGACTACTCCAACTACCAGCAACACCAGGAATTCTGGATATTAGTTTTGCTCCTAACATCATCATTCTTAAAGATTTTTGATGTTTTATTCCTGTGGCAAAGTCAGGAACAAATTTATTTTTATCAATGTTAGGGATATGTTCTTTTAGCTGAATTCCCAATTTTTTGAGAGGTTCAATATGCTGTCGGACTCGAAAGCGAGATAATGGAGTGTTAGTACCGCTTGTTAGTGCTGCAACTTTAATCATTGATTTTTTTCGTCATTGTTCCTGTTTGACCCAAAATACTAAGGGGATATACCAGAGGATATAACCAATATTGCTTTTTTCCAGACTTTTTAGGAAAATCAATTAGTGCTTGAGTCCATTAATTTTTATAACCTCGATCTTCCAGGGAATAACCCATACTAGCAATCAAGTCATATAGGAATCTTTGGTGTAATACACAAGTCATTTTACACCCGCTTAGTTCTAATATTGTTCCCAGGGTTTGCGGTGTATAGTGATAGAGATGATGCGGAAAATGTAAAGAATACCAAGCATTTTTAAACAAAGAAAAGTCCCAGGAAGCCCCATTAGGAACAGATAATACTAACCATCCATCCGGAGCAACCCAATTGTGAAGTTTTTTCAATACTAAAATTGGATCATGTAAGTGTTCTAATACCATCCACGCTACAACCAGATCATATTTTTGCTCAGGTTCTGGAGCGGTTTCTAATGAACCTGTATGAACTTTATAGCCTAGAGAATGAGCTACTTCTGATGCAGTTTCTGAAAATTTAATGCCTTCAACTTCCCATCCTCGATTTGCCATCTGATGCAGAAATTTTCCAGACGCACATCCTACTTCTAACATTCGAGATGGAGCTAAATCTGGTAATTTATTTTGATTAAATTCAAACTCTAAAAAGTTTTTAACTAAGCGTTTCCAGAGAAGTTTAGAATCCTCAGATAAAGATTTACTAGAAATTTTACTTTGTTTATATGGTCCATCATCATCAGGATAATAAAACTCAATTGTTTCTGGTGTTGGAAGCGGATTAGTTCGCATCAAGCTATAATTCCAGCATCTAACTACGGTAAACTCACCAGGAAGATTATGTAAGTGATCGCGTCTGGTTAAAATTATTTGGTCATCCAATTTAACACAAATTGGACAAGGTTTACTTTCTAATTGGACTTGTGTGGGTAGCATTTTTAGTGTTTCCTAATTAATATGTTTTTCCATTGATAAAAAGGACTCATAAAAATATTTAAAAGAAGCTCCATTTCCCCAGCAGAGACTATATCGGTTGTAATAACATTTCTGTACTTCATAAAATGAATCATAACTTTGAGTAAGTCATTGATAATGTACGCAGGTAGAACAAAAAATTTTTGCCAAGGTTCATAGGCAATCATTCTCGTCTGGTATCGACTCAAACCTACTCCCTGAAAAAACCGAATTATATAATTCCTTTCAAAACGAGATTTGGGAATTTTATGATCAATATTCATGTCTTTATTAAACCAAAGTTCCCAGCCAGCATAGAAAATGTATGATAACATTTCTATATCTTCAGGTTTTGTTGATAAAGACTCACCTGATACTCCTGTAATCTTTTGACGTTCAGGAACACTTTCTAACCAAGCTTGTTTGCGAATAACTATTCCTGCTCCGGGAGGAAACATTTTCTTTTGGGTATGCTTGTATTTTTCGTTATAGCAATAAGTTTTATTCTCTTCTATAAGTGCAAAAAAGCGAGCAATTCTTTCAAATTCTGGAGGTGGTTCGACTTCAAATTTGCCATGAATTTGTCCCCCATAAGCACCAGCTCTTACATGGGTTTGACCAAATTTATAAGCCTCTGCTACCCAGTTAGGATAGGGTAGATTATCATCATCCAGAAATCCGATTAAATCACTTTTTGCTTCGCGGATCGCACATCTGCGTGCAAAGGCCAGTCCCTGTTCATGTTCAAAGCAATATTTGAGGGGATAGACTTCACTCGAATTAGATATTTGCTCTTTTACTACTTCAGCAATTTTATCAGTGCTATTATTGTCAATAATCAAAATTTCCCAAGAAATTTCTTCTGTCCCAATTTGCGATTGCAATTTTTCTAGGATATCTACTATGCGGTTTTCTCCGTTGTAGGTAGAGATAGCCACTGTAAAATTAACCATCAGCACTTTTTACTATCAACGTTATGAGTCAATCTTGTCTGAATGCGATCGGAAATGCATTAAGTTGATGATAAAACTCAGTGCTACGCGTGATTATTCTTAGTTATATCCCAAAAAGTGTTATTTAGCAATCAATACAGAATACATTTCATTCCCATTCTGGGGGGAAGTTGTGAATCAGAGTAAATCATTACAGAGGCAGTATTGACATAGGAGATCACAAAGTTAACCATAGATCCAGTTATATTTTACCTACAATCTTCTGTTTTTGGTAATTTTCGCCAGTTCAATGACTTGACTTTTTCTCTAAAAACTCGTTTTTGCTAGTTTTAGAACATCCTCTCAAATAGTCAAGTCCAAGTTTACAGAAGTTTAAAATTTAAATCATAAATAGACCTCTTGCAGAATTAATTTTATGTTATAAAACTAGGCTGTCTTCATTTGAGTGAAAAGTTAGAGTTACAAGGTTATGTTTGAATTAGCGAGCGCAAAGAACACCAAAAATACAGAAAATCCAAAACTCTCTATCATACTACAGAAACAATTTTGCAAGAGGTCTAATATGCTAAGAATTAAAAGCTTAAATAAATCTTACCCAAACATGAAACTCCTTAAAAAATTAAGGCTACATATTAATAAAGGCGAGCTTTAAGGTTTATTAGGTACAAATAGAGCGGGGAAAACAACGAAAATAAATATTATTTGTAATCTATACTCAATGCTGATAGTGGTTATATTACCATCAATATCAACAAAAAAAAAGTAATTGGGATTGCTCCTCAAGAAAACCTCTTATATAAAACCCTTTCTTGTGCGGAAAATTTGCAACTTCTTGCTGATATTTACGGTTTGGATCGAGAAACCAAAAATACACAAGTCGAAGCAAATCTCAAAGCTGTCTATCTATTAGATAGAGCTAAAAGTCCTGTAGAAACTCTGAGTGGGGGAATACAAAGATGGTTAAATATTGCTGTTGCGTTGATACATCAACCGCAGTTAGTAATTCTAGATGAACGGACTACAGGTTTAGATATTGAAGCGAGATATGAAATTTGGGAATTAATTCGCCAACTGAAAAATTAAGGCATGACCATCTTATTGACAACACATTTACTCCTTTCCCACTAAAAGAATAAAGTCATAGTAATAAGGTAGAGGGATTATGCTTCTGCGTAAGGTGGAATTCCACACCCCTAATTTTATACTGGGAACGGAGTTTTAGATGAAGCTGAACGACTTTGTAACCGAATTGGCATTTTGAAAAATGGTATAATTTTAGGTGAGGGGAGTTTATCTGAGTTAAAAACTCTAATTCCGGGACAGGAAGTTTTGGTGTTACAAACCATACAAGAACAGAAAGCCATCGCACTAGCTCAAAAATATTGTTTCATACCCAGGCGTTATGGTAATGACTTAGCTTTTTTACTACCAGAACCGCTAGACTTAAAAGAAGTCATGACCAGATTTGAAGGCATACTCATTGATTCTATTTCTCGTCAACGTGTACGATTATAGCATATTTATTTAGGAATCACCCAAGATCGAGAAAGCAGGTTACAGGAGGAAGTATTTTGTATTTTGAATTGTCCTATTCACTATGTTTGAATTTTGAATTTTGAATTGGTTATCATGGATATTATTGAAATTCTCAAAGCCGACTATCAAAGATTTCCCATGCATCAAACCTACACCATTTATGCACGAGACGTTTGTTTTCAAGATGCTGTTTTTAAATTTCGTGGTTTGGAACTTTATAAATGGATGATTAAATTTATCGAGACTTTCTTCTTAAATCTAAAAATGGATTTGCATAACATCCAACAACAAGAAGACACAATTAAAAGCGACTGGACACTTAGCTGGAACTCCCCCCTCCCCTGGAAACCACGTATATCTATTTCTGGTTGGAGTGAACTACGTCTCAACTCTGAAGGGTTAATTATTTCCCATATTGATTATTGGCATTGTTCCCGATTAGATGTGCTGAAGCAACACCTATTTTCCGCAAACAAAGGATAATGTAAATAAATGTAAACAAAATTCAGGCAGGACAAAATCATCCATGCGAGTAATTTTAATGACAGGTAAGGGTGGCGTAGGTAAAACCTCCGTTGCCGCAGCCACTGGACTTCGGTCTGCAGAACTCGGCTATCGGACATTGGTTTTAAGTACAGATCCTGCTCACTCCTTAGCAGATAGTTTTGATATAGAATTGGGACATGATGCCAAACAAGTGCGCCCAAATTTGTGGGGTGCAGAACTCGATGCACTACAAGAATTAGAAGGTAACTGGGGTGCTGTAAAGCGTTATATTACCCAAGTTTTACAGGCACGGGGTTTAGACGGGATACAAGCGGAAGAATTGGCAATTTTACCAGGCATGGATGAGATTTTCGGCTTGGTCAGAATGAAACGTCACTATGATGAAGGTGAATTTGACGTTTTGATTATTGATTCTGCCCCAACTGGTACTGCACTGCGTTTGCTAAGTTTACCAGAAGTTGGTGGCTGGTATATGCGGCGTTTTTACAAACCTTTTCAAAATATCTCAGTGGCACTCAGACCTTTGGTAGAACCGCTGTTTAGACCCATTGCTGGTTTTTCTTTACCAGATAAAGAAGTAATGGATGCGCCTTATGAGTTTTATGAACAAATAGAAGCACTGGAAAAAGTATTGACTGACAATACTCAAACCTCCGTTCGACTGGTCACCAACCCAGAAAAAATGGTGATTAAAGAATCTCTTCGCGCTCATGCTTATCTGAGTTTGTATAATGTAGCGACGGATTTAGTTGTAGCTAATCGCATTATTCCTAAAGAAGTTGAAGATCCCTTTTTCCGATGTTGGAAAGAAAATCAAGAGCAATATCGCCAAGAAATTCATGAAAACTTTCACCCCTTACCTGTGAAAGAAATTCCTCTTTATTCTGAGGAAATGTGTGGTTTAGCAGCATTAGATAGACTGAAAGAAACTCTCTACCCAGATGAGGACCCAACTCAGACTTATTACAAAGAAACCACTATCAGAATTGTGCAGGAAAATAACCAATACAGCTTGGAACTTTATTTACCTAATATTCCTAAAAGCCAGATTCAACTCAGTAAAACTGGTGACGAATTAAACATTACTATTGGTAATCATCGCCGTAACTTGGTTTTACCCCAAGCTTTAGCCGCACTGCAACCATCAGGGGCAAAAATGGATGATGATTATCTGAAAATTCGTTTTGCTGACAATGTAACAGTGTAGCAAGTAGGTGATAGGAGGCAGGAAAATTTTGAATTGTGGATTGTCACCTGTTACCTATCACCTGTTCCCTGATGATAATTCTGCGGGAATTTATGATCTAATTAATCATGATTAAGTCTATAACTCGTCCGTATACTCACTGTTGCTTTTGTCCACAGTATAATATTTAAATATTATTAATCTGAATAATCGACTATAGTAAGATAATAATTATTGTATAAAAACAATGGTTGCCATCCCACCAATAGACCTACAGACAGGTATAGCCCAAGAAACTCTACTTCGTCGGATTACAAATCGGACTCGGCAGTCCTTAGAGTTAGAAGACATTATTAGAGCAACTACAGCTGAGGTTCGTTCCTTACTAAGAACTTACTGAGTGATGATTTATCAATTCCATCCTGATGGAAGTGGTCAAGTTATTGCTGAATCTATTTATGAAAATAGTTTACCCTCGTTGTTAGGGTTGAATTTTCCTGCTGATGATATACCTCCCCATGCGCGAGAATTGTTTATTAAATCGCGGGTGCGTTCTGTAGTTAATTTTGATTCTGGTGAAATTGGCCAAAGTCCTCTACGTGACCTCAACACAGGAGAAATTACATCTGATCACATTCTTTACCGTCCTATAGAACCATGTCATATAAAATATTTGACAGCTATGGGTGTAAAATCTTCAGTGGTTGCACCGATTATTCATAAAGATCAACTGTGGGGATTGTTAGCATCACATCATTCTCAAGGCCGTGACGTGGTAGAATATGAACTGGAAGCGATCCAGCTGGTAGTAGAAAAGTTATCTGTGGCGATCGCACACAACAATCTCCTCATCCAAGCCCGTGCCAAAGCCGAACGAGAAGTTATTATTAACCGTATTGCCACCCTGCTTCATTCACTGCCGACTATTGTCTTACAGCCAGCTTTAGAAGCCACAGTTGCCGCTTTTAATGGCGTTGGAGGCAGATTATGCATCAGACATAATGCCTTTAATTTTCAATATAGTAGCTTTAAAGCTCTCACAGAATGCTTAATTCCTGGTAGCAACTGTTTCCAGCTTTATGTATGTGGACAACAACCTATTAATGCTGAACAGAATATATACCCAATTTTAGAGCAGTATAGCGTCTGGAGAGAACATTATAAATCCGGTCAATATGAAATTTGGCCAATTTCTGATATCTATCAAGATGCTAATTTAAGAATTTTACAACTTGCTTTTAAACCTACAAAAATTCGCATTATTTTAATGATTCCCCTCCACTATCGACAAGAATTAGTGGCTTATTTAAGCCTTTTTCGCAATGAAATAGACACAGAAACCCTTTGGGCAGGTAAATTTGACCCAGATAATAGACAACTTTATCCCCGTATATCTTTTGATTTGTGGCGCGAATCGAAACAAGGACAAGCTCAACAATGGACAGATACAGAAATTGAACTAGCTATAGGAATTAGTAAACATTTTGCCTCAGCAATTCAGCAATATGAACTTTACCAACAGGTAGAAAGTTTCAATGAAAATTTAGAAAAACAAGTCCACAAACGGATATTAGAAATGCAAAAAACTCCTGAACGACAACAAGCTATGTTCGGAGTTATTAATAAAATTCGTGAATCCCTTAATACTGATACTGTGTTTAAAACGACTACTAAAGAAGTTTCTCAATTAATTAAATCTGATCGTGTTTCTGTATATAAATTCAATACAGATTGGGGCGGAGAATTTGTTGGAGATTTTGTTGCTACTAGTAGCAACTACTTGGATGAATCCAAACTGGGAATTAATACAATTTGGAATGATACTTATTTACAAGAAACAAAAGGAGGAAGATATCGCAATAATGAAACTTATGCACTAGATGATATATATAAAATGGGATTTACTCCCTGTGATTTTGATAACTTAAAACAGTTTCACATTTATGCTTTTGTCTTAGCTCCTATTTTTATCAGGAAAAAACTTTGGGGTTTACTTTGTACTTATCAACATGCTGGTCCTCGTCAATGGACAACCTCAGAAGTTAATTCCATCAGTCAGATTGCAGGGCAATTTGGAGTAGCAATTCAACAAGCTGAATTACTTGTCAAAACTCAACAGCAAGCGGAACAATTAACTCAAACCCTGCATGAATTGGAAACTACTCAAACCCAACTAATTCAAACTGAAAAGATGTATTCTCTGGGATAACTTGTAGCGGGTGTTGCTCATGAAATTAATAACCCAGTTAATTTTATTTCTGGAAACCTTACCCATATCCATGAATATGCCAAGAACTTGCTGATCATGCTCAATCTTCATCAGCAAGAATTAACAAACCCTAGTAAAAATATTCTAGATAGATCCGAAGAAATTGACTTAGAATTTCTCATAGAAGATTTACCCAAAAGTTTATCTTCCATGAAATTCGGGGTAGATAGAATCCGGCAAATCGTCTTATCTTTGCGGAATTTTTCACGTCTTGATGAGTCAGAAATGAAGGACGTGAATATCCATGATGCTATTGATAGTACCCTGTTAATTTTACAGCATCGCTTAAAAGCAAAACCTGAATCTCCTGGCATTGAACTGATCAAAGAATATGGTGATTTACCTTTGGTAGAATGTTATGCTGGACAACTAAATCAAGTCTTTATGAATATTTTGTGTAATGCCATTGATACCTTAGAAACTAGTAAAACATATACATTAGAAAATCCCAAACCAGGAAAAATTACTATTTCTACTACTGTGGGAGTAATGAATGACACTGTGAACAGTGCAGTCATTCGTATTGGTGACAATGGTTCAGGAATGCCCTCAGCTGTCAGAGACAGAATATTTGATCCATTTTTCACCACTAAGCCAGTACGAAAAGGTACTGGTTTGGGTTTATCAATTAGTTACCAAATTGTGGTAGAAAACCATGGTGGGATTTTGAAATGTAATTCACAACCAGATGTAGGTACAGAATTCTGGATTGAAATCCCCATTAAACATATTGTCAGGAGTCAGGAGTCAGGAGTAGGAGTCCAGGAAATTATTTTTCTTTTACCTTCTTCCCTGTCACCTATTGGAAGCATCCCAAATGTGTAAGTTCATTATCATACTGTAGCTTCCTTCCGGCAGGGTATGCAGCGCAGCGTAATGTTAGCGAAGCGTGGCGTAAGCCATACGGAACGGAGTGAAGTGAAGAATCTCCGAGATGCTAGAGCTTACGCTACGCTTCGCTAACAGAATGACAAGTGACGGTATTTTTGCAAAATTGGCATGCTCCCCACCTGTCACCTAGAAATGCTAATTCCTAAGTTGCACAGGCATAGCTAAATAGGTCATTTTCAAACCGCCTAAAGGTGTAAAAACTACCGGAGTTAAACTTTGATTTAAATGCATTTTAATTTCGGAAGATGGTAACTCTTTCAAGCCTTCCATTAAATATTTGACGTTAAAAGCAATGTCTATATCTTCCCCAGAAATTTGTGCCGGCATTGACTCTGTACCACTACCCACATCTTGCACTTCACAAGATAAGGTAATTTCTTGATTGGCATTATCAATACTGACTTTGACAATATTATTTTTCTGATCAGCTAACACTGCAATTCGCTCTAAGGTGCTGATAAATTGCCGCCGTTCTAGTGTGACTTGTCGCTCAAATTGACGCGGTATTAATTGCCGATACGCGGGATATTGTCCTTCTAAAGTCCGACTTGTTAAGCGTTGATTTTGCCAAGAGAATACGACTTGACCAGGATCAAGATATAAGGCTATTGTTTCTTCTGAGGAACTATGGGCTAACATCCGCTGTAATTCGCGCAAGACTCTAGCTGGTACTGTCACTTCTAGTTGTTCATTACTATCAATAGGATGCTTGTTAGTAGTTTCTAGCACTGCAAGGCGGTGTCCATCTGTAGCCGCAAATTCTAAGGTATCCTGTTTAACCATTAAGTGCACGCCTGTCAGGACTTGTTTGGTTTCATCTGCACTGGTAGCAAATAATGAACCCTTCAAGCCTTCAATTAGTGCAGCCGTAGTGAGTTGAATTGCTTCCGAGCTTTCAATTACAGGTAATTCGGGGAATTCTTCTGCTCCCATTGCCCTGACTTGATACTTGCCGCTTTTGGGTTTGAGGGTGACAACTATACCTTCTCCGGTGTTGTCTCCTGATTCGTCATCTAGGGTGATTTTGCCTTCTGGTAGACGGGAGGTAATATCTACAAGTAGTTTAGCAGGAAGAGCGATCGCACCGCCTTCAATTACCTCAGCACTAAAACTGGTACGGATACCCAAGCTTAGATCAAAAGCTGTTAAGCTGACCTGGTTAGTTTCTGCATCCGCTTGTAGAAGCACGTTAGCAAGTACGGGATGAGTAGGTCTTGATGGTACTGCACGACTGACGAGTGAAAGATTGGTACTGAGGTCGCTTTGAGAGCAAACTAATTTCATGGTAGAGATTCAACTGGTGAAGGATTATAGTAACAAATTTTAGGCTGGGGACTCGGGATTCGTAGCTGTGGAAAATCTGTGGAAAAATTAGGAATCTAGCTACCATAACCTATAATAACTTTCGTAATTCTTCAACACTATTTGCAGTTCTGATAGCATGTTGAAATGCTTTCAATTGTTGTAGATCACTGATTTTATGAATAACAGGCATCAATTCTAAACCTGTATTACCAAACTTAATTTCTAAAGCCAATTCAATCCCTGAATATAATTCCTCCCATCGTCCGTGAATTTCTACTTCCCGTACAATTTCTTGATACCAATGTGATTCGTGTAATACCGCTATATCCCACCTCATGATTTCTTGAACTAACGAACTATTCAATACAAATGTAGCAAAGAAGGCGAGAACTGTTTCTAATTGATTTAATTGTTCATCATTACGTAATATTTGCAGTGCTTCTCGAATGGTTGAGTCAGTTTCACCTCCTTTAAGAACTCATGCGATCAAACTCCGACTTCTGAGAAGGACTAATCATATTGATTCGATAGCTCAATTGACCTAAAGTTTCAATTAAGGTCCGGTCTGCTTCTTGTAGTTCCGTAATTTTCTCGCAACTATACATTAGTGTTGTATGGTCTTTACCACCAAACTCCTCCCCAATTCTTGGTAAACTTAAGCCTGTATATTGACGCATTAAATACATAGCAATTTGTCTAGCCCGGCTAATTTATCTCCTGCGAGAATTAGCTTTTAAATCTTCAATTGAGAGCTTAAAAAAATCTGCCACCACATTTAAAATTACCTCTGGTGTTGCTTCCGTTTTTTTGTTAGGTGTGCCTATGGGGTGATATTTTCCACCGTCATTGGTAAACCCCAAATCGAACTATAAGCCACTGCCCGAATTAACACCCCTTCCAATTCCTGAATATTGGAAGTATAATTATAGGCAATATATTCAATTACATCTCTAGGTAAACGAATATTTCGATATTCAGCTTTTTTTGCAAAGTTGCCATGGGCATTTCTAAATCCGGCCTTTGAATATCAGCAAACCCCATAGAAGACCGCGAACAAAGCCGTTCTTGCAGACGAGGAATTTGCTTAGGAAGAAGATCAGAAGGAATCACAACTGGCTTCCCAGCCTCATCTAAGGTATTAAAAGTATGAAAAAATTCTTCTTGAGTATATTCTTTACCCTTCCAGAAGTTGAACATCATCAACTAACAAAATATCAGCAGCCTGGTAATGTTCCTGAAAAGTTTGCATACTATACATTACGAATAGCAGTAATTCAATTATTACTAAACTTCTCAGTCGAAACATAAAATATTTTAGACTCAGGATAAATCTCCCAGCGATAATTACCAATAGCTTGCATTAAATGAGTTTTTCCCAAACCTACACCACCACATAAAAATAAAGGATTAAATTCCTTACCTGGATATTCTGCTACAGCCAAAGAAGCAGTATGAGCCATACGATTATTAGCACCAACCACAAATCTTGAAAAAACTTACTGAGAATATAAGTCTGTACTTTTTTGTTGATTTTTAGATACATTTGGGGAAATTGGATTGACAGCAGGCAATTCTCAAGCAACTTCTCCTTCAACTAACTGAGAAACTTCATCACCTTGAGCTACCGTAATGTAAATTACTACTGGATAACCCACAATATCTTGCACGACATGAGCAATAGTATTGATGTAATACTTCTGAAGCCAATTTCAGGTAAAGAGGTTAGGTGTACATATTATCAGACAATTATTTTCTAGTTGCTTTGCACTAGCAGTTTTAATCCAAGTCTCAAAGGTGGGACAAGATAGCTCTAGCTGTAAACGCTCTAGCACCTGACTCCACAGCTTGTCTATGGGAATTTCCATTATCTACCACCTTTGCTGCTAATAGCCACAATGGAAGATATGAGCAAGCAATAGTTTAACTTTAAACTGTAATCATTCTGGTTAAGACCAGGTAGCCAATATCCTATAACTTAGCGACTAACACGGAGAATAAGTACATGATGAAGATTTATAATCATCACCTAGCATCCAAAAATATTGATACCAGGTTTTTGCTCCCCTGTATACGAGGTAAAAGAAAAGGGTGGATGTTAATCACTGGGTTAGCAGCGGTGGTTCTGAGTGGCTGCTCTAACCTGAATAGCAGAACCTTAGAATCCGAACAGAGCCTTTCTGAAGTCCAAAAAACTACTGCTCCCACTTCGGTAATTATGCCTCCTACCATCATCGCATCCTCCGGCGATCCTAACTTTGTTGTCGAAGTAGTACAAAAAGTGGGAGGTGCTGTTGTTCGCATTGATTCTGCCAGAACCGTTACATCTCAAGTACCAGATGAATTTTCGGATCCATTTTTCCGCAGATTTTTTGGTGACAGAATTCCCCAAGAAAGAGAAAGAGTAGAAAGGGGTAGCGGTTCTGGATTTATTATTAATTCCTCTGGGCAAATTTTGACTAATTCTCATGTCGTAGATGGCGCAGATCAAGTTACAGTTACACTCAAAGACGGACGGACTTTTGATGGTAAAGTCTTGGGAGAAGACCCGGTTACAGATGTAGCAGTAATTAAAATTAATGCTAATAATTTACCAATTTTAGCTCTAGGAAATTCCAATACCTTGCAACCAGGAGAAGCCGTAATTGCAATTGGTAATCCCTTGGGTTTAAACAATACTGTAACTTCGGGAATTCTTAGTGCTACAGACCGTTCTAGTAGTGCTATTGGTGCTAGTGATAAGCGGGTTGATTATTTACAAACAGATGCAGCAATTAATCCTGGAAACTCTGGTGGTCCACTGCTAAATGCTCGTGGTAAAGTGATAGGAATGAACACAGCTATTATCCAAGGCGCTCAAGGTTTAGGCTTTGCAATTCCTATTAATACGGTGCAAAAAATTTCCCAAGAATTAATTAGCAAAGGTAGGGTGGATCATCCTTATTTGGGTGTACAAATGGTGACGCTAACACCAGAACTCAAGGAAAAAATAATTCGTAGATCTGGTAATAGAGTAAATTTGGCTGCAGATCAAGGAGTTTTATTAGTGAGAATTGTTTCTGAATCACCAGCCGCAATTGGTGGACTCAAACCAGGGGATGTGATAAAAACCATTAATAATCAACCTGTTAGCAAGGTCGATGAAGTACAAAAACTAGTGGAAAATAGTCAGATTGGTACTCCTCTTAAAGTCCAAGTAGACCGTCAGGGGAGAACTGTTCAACTAACAGTCAGTCCTGCTCCTTTACCAGTGCGTTCTGAGAATTGATTTCTTTGAATAATTGTTGAGTTAGCGTCAATTAATACTTACATAAATGGTGTTCCTCATGAATGAATCAGTACCAATTATTCAATTAGGCAATCCGATGTTAGTCCAAAAAGCAGCTTGGGTAGACAACATTCAAGATGAGCATATTCAGGAACTCATTGATGATTTAATATTTACTATTTCTCAAGCTAACAGTGTGGGAATTGCTGCACCTCAAGTGGCAGAATCTCATCGTTTATTTATTGTTGCTTCCCGTCCTAATCCCAGATATCCCGATGCACCAGAAATGAAACCAACACCAATGATTAATCCAAAAATTATTGCTTATTCAACTGAAGTTATCAAAGGTTGGGAAGGTTGCTTAAGTGTGCCGGGAATTAGGGGGTTAGTTCCTAGATATCAGAAAATTGAAATTGAGTATAATGACCGAAATGGGAATACACAAAAACAAGAGTTAACAGATTTTATTGCTCGAATTTTTCAACATGAGTATGATCATTTGGAAGGAAAGATATTTTTAGATAGGGTAGAATCTACTGAAGAACTAATGACTGACGCCGAATATCAACAACGGGTACTTAACAATACTTAAACCAAAATAGCTCTCAAGATTGAGGCTTAACACCAAAGCTAGAAGTTATATTTAACTTGAATTAACTTCTAGTTTTGTGTACCTATTTTAGATAAATGAATACTGGTAAAAAAGATGCCTTTGGGGAATGGAAATCTCTGGATTTTTGGAAAAAGCAATCTCTTGATTTAATTCCCTTGCTGACAGGGTTAGCCGTCACAGGGAGAATCGGAATACATGGTTTAGCCGCAATTCCAGTTTACATCCTAATGGCAGATGCTACGCGCAGGGTGATTAACTCTTTAGAACCGGAATTTTTGTCAGCAGAAAAAATTAAACCTATCCCAGATATAGATAAAAAATATAATACTCAAATTGCTTATAATGTAGTCCATACAATTCCAGGAAGGATTCGATTTTATGTGCCCCTAATTGCTCAAGATTCTGCCTATAAACAGAGGTTAGAAACTTTACTAAAGGCCCATAATCAAATTACTCATGTGCGTGTTAATAGCCGTGCTTCATCAATAGTGATCGCATACCAATCTCCGGAAATTAGCATATTCCATTGGCTGGAAATCATGGAGTTAGCTTTACAAAAAAATCCATCTATATATCCTCCTATTTCAGAAATAGGTATAACAGAGACTAATAATTTAGAATTTTCCCCAAAAACTTCCAATTTATGGACTAGTTTAAAACCTGCATCACTGTCTTATTCCCTAAATTTAATGGCAAATCTACCTTTATAATGAAGAGCTCAAGCAGTGTTAAGGAATACATAAATTAAATCGAATTCCTATACAGAATATCGCAGATAAATGAGGTACAGAATCTAAATTGAAACCAAGACAGCAAGAGAGTTTTACTCCTAACTCCTCCTGTACATCTCAAAACATCTACCAACAGCTAGATGATATAACAATAAAAATTAGAGTAAGATAAAAAGCTTATGTGACCTTCTCCAATTTATTGGAGGTTGATTTAATTATGGCAAAAATTACTGATTTCATAGAAGATGCCGGCGCACCTGGAATTATAGCTGGGATAGGCGCAGTTTTATTAGCTCCTGTGGTAATCCCTGTTGTCGCAGGAATTGGTAAACCGATAGCTAAATCAATCATCAAAAACGGACTTGTTGCTTATGAAAAAAGCAAGGGAGCCTTTGCTGAATTGGGTGAAACTTGGGAAGATATTGTAGCTGAAGCTAGAGCCGAAATAGCTGAAGAACAAAACACACCAGCATTTGAAGCTGCTGAAAGTCAATCTGGTAATGGTGCATAAAATGTAAGAATTCAGGAGTCAGGAGTCAGGAGTCAGGAATCAGAATATTTGAGAAATTGGTTAATTATCAAATAGGTATTTTTGGCCTTAGCCTGAAAAAGCTGACTGCTGATGACTGATAGCGGAATGCTTACCCTAAAATAGGGTTATATAGCAGGTGACAGGTAACAAGTGACACGTTTGAAAGTCTCTTTGTATGTACCTTATCTGTTGTTATAACTGGCAATTTGGGTTATGTGGGGGTTTAGCATTGAGCTTTATCCCTACTCAATAAATATTGCCTTCCAGTCCGTTTTAATTATCATTTAAATTTCTAATATTCAAGGTTTCAATTATGCGACAGATTACGGAAAGAACAAGTCTAAATACATCTTTTAATCCTATAGCCACAAAAATTATCAGTGATACCCCAGGAAGGCTAAGATTAAGAATTGCTCCTGGAAATCGCCAAGCTGAGAAAATACAACATATCGCCAATTTTTTAACCGCACAACCTCACATTACTCAAGTCAGAACTAATATCCATCACGGTAGTATTCTCATCAATCATGATGGTCATACTGGCACTGTAGAAGAAATTTCAGCTACACTGCGTGATATAGGGATAATTTTCGCAGCTATTTTCCAAGGGAAAAGTGAAGCAGCAACAAGTATATCTAATGTAGTAATTGACTTGAACCAACGGGTTGAACGTGCTACAGATAGTGCTGTGGATTTACGTTTCCTGTTTCCCTGTGGACTCAGTATCCTAGCTATGAGACAATTGATTGTTAAAGGTCTGCAATTGGAAGTAATTCCTTGGTATGTTTTAGCTTGGTATGCTTTTGATAGTTTTCTGAAACTGAATAATGTTGTAGCAGGTCATAGGTGATAGGTGACAGAAAGCACGAGGCAAAAGGTAAAAGGCAAGAGTCAAGAATTTCACATTTTGTTGGCGTAGCTAATTTTGAATTTTGAATTAATTCCCTGTTTCTCTCATAAGCAAAAATGCGGAAATTTGGTGCTGTGAGCGTTTATCATCAGTTTTACAACCTTTGCAAACATAAATCATGAAAAAGCTGATTAATCAACCACAAGACTTTGTCAAGGAAAGTCTAGCAGGAATGGCTGTGGCTCATGCTGATTTAATTAAGGTAAATTATGAGCCTACTTTTGTCTATCGAACTGATGCACCTGTACAGGGAAAGGTAGCAATTATTTCTGGTGGTGGAAGTGGTCATGAACCTATGCATGTGGGTTTTGTCGGGATGGGAATGCTTCATGCTGCTTGTCCTGGTGAAGTTTTTACTTCACCTACTCCTGACCAAATGTTAGCTGCAGCACAGCAGGTAGATGGTGGTGCTGGTATTCTTTATATCGTTAAAAATTATAGTGGCGATTTGATGAATTTTGAAATGGCGACGGAGTTAGCCAGAAGTGAAGGTATCCGCACCTTAAATATTATTATTGATGATGATGTGGCGGTGAAAGATAGTTTGTACACCCAAGGAAGAAGAGGTGTAGGAACAACGGTGCTGGCGGAAAAAATTTGTGGAGCGGCTGCGGAACAGGGTTATGATTTGCAGCAGTTAGCAAATTTGTGTAGAAAGGTAAATCTGCATGGACGCAGTCTAGGTGTGGCTTTGAGTTCTTGTACAGTCCCGGCAAAGGGTACGCCGACTTTTGCTTTGGGGGATAATGAGATAGAATTGGGAATTGGTATTCATGGAGAACCAGGAAGAGAAAGGGTTTCTATGAAATCAGGGGATGAGATTACAGAGATTTTAGTACGTTGGCTTTGCCCGTCGCAGGCATCACTCATTGATAATATTGACTATAGTCGCACACTGCGAGAGTGGGATGAAGCTCAAGAGGGATGGGTTGATGTGGAACTGTTAAATAAACCCCTGCAAAAAGGCGATCGCATCTTAGCTTACGTTAACAGTATGGGAGGTACTCCCGTTTCTGAATTGTATCTTGTCTACCGCAAACTAGCAGAAATCTGTGAACAGGAAGGACTGCAAATAGTGCGAAATCTAATTGGACCCTACATGACATCATTAGAAATGCAAGGTTACTCCATCACACTGCTGAAGTTAGATGACGAGACACTGCGGTTATGGGATGCACCAGTAAAAACAGCAAGTTTACGCTGGGGAGTATGAAATGGTTACTCAGGTGCAGATAATTCAATGGATACAAGTATTTGCTTCTGTCATTGAACATCACAAGGAAGAGTTGACAGAATTAGATGCAGCCATAGGTGATGCTGATCATGGTATCAATATGGACAGAGGTTTTAAAAAGGTCAGCAATCTGCTACCTAGTTTTGTTGATAAAGACATCAGCACCATTTTCAAAACCGTCAGCATGACTTTGATTTCCAGTGTTGGTGGTGCTAGTGGTCCTTTGTATGGAACTTGGTTTTTAAGAGCTAGTTCCGGAACGGCTGGTAAAAAGGAATTAACTGAAGAAGATATGCTGAAGTTTCTCCAATCTGGTTTAGATGGTGTAATTGAACGTGGTAAGGCACAGTTGGGAGATAAGACAATGTTAGATGTGTTGTCTCCAGCTGTGGTGGCTTTTGAGCAAGCTGTCAACGAAGGTATGGGAACGGTGGAAGCTTTGCGGGTAGCGGTTTCGGCTGCTGAACAAGGTTTACAGGAAACCATACCCATGGTAGCAAAAAAGGGAAGAGCTAGTTATTTAGGCGATCGGAGTGTGGGACATCAAGATCCAGGGGGTACCTCTGCATATTTTATGTTGCGAAGTTTATTAAAGGTGGTAGACAGTCAGAAAAAAGGGGGTAGGGGGTAAGGTGTGGGGAGCCAGGGGAGGCAGGGGGAGAATAACCTATTACTTCCTGCCTGTTGCCTGTTGCCTTTTGCCTTTTCCCACTTAATAACTGATAACCGACCCAGAGTTACGCCGGATAAATTCTTAACCGCCGGTTTGGTTCTTCCCCAAAACTATTGGACTTGAGCCGATAATGTTCTACCAACTCATGCTGCATTTTTCTTACTTGCGGAGAACGGGGTAATAACTCCACAGGTTGACCTTTAGGAATGACAATTTGCTCAACTGCAAGTCTGGCTTCTTCCAAAGCGTCTATTTCATCATCACTCCCACTATGCAGTAATAGTTGTAATTCTCGGTCATCGCCGATTTCTGGATCATCAATATTCAGCAACCGCCGCAAACCGCGAGTAATTTGGGGTATGGTGCTGGACTTAATCACATGAATTGGTACATGACGAGCCTTGGCCATTTGCCTTAATTTAGCGTGGTTTTTGACGTGCGATCGCAATGCTAAAATTGCATCAGCACTATCTATGTTTTTTGTCAATACCACAGGCAAAGTTAACAGACTAATTACCTGTTCCAGTTGGTGACGACTCACCCCATAGGGATAAATATGCAAAGGCAAATCTTCCCCGTTTGGACCGGCTGATTTAGTATGACTAAAATCAATACTTTCAGAATAGTTGAAAGATTCATCTAGCAAGCGGTCAAACTCACTGCGTCCTGTCACCCGTTCCCGTTCTAGAGATAAAGCTGGTAGAGCCACCATCTGACCAGAACTACGCCAGCCATTAACCTGCTTCACAGCGGGAAAAGATTCTTCCTCACTAGCTAAGTTACCTCCACGACCCTGAACCACAGATAATTGTCTGGTAATCGCCACTTTGCCATTTTCATCCACACTTCGTGTTTGTGGGTTAGCTTGACGACCTCTTAACAGAGTATCCACTGTATCAGCTACGCTTTCATGCACTACCCAGCGTTGCCGTTCCATCATTTCCACAGCAATCTCAAAGGTAGGTGGAGCTTTACGTTCCAAGACGGTCTTTTGTGAACCGCGTCGTCTCGCTTCGTCATCTCCCAGCGTCACTGCCTGAATACCCCCCACCAAATCAGACAGCGTGGGATTTTTGATCAGGTTTTCAATTTGGTTTCCGTGAGCAGTACCAACTAATTGTACACCTCTCTCTGCAATTGTACGGGCTGCTAAAGCTTCTAATTCTGTGCCGATTTCATCAATGACAATCACCTCCGGCATGTGGTTTTCCACTGCCTCAATCATCACTTGATGTTGTAATTCCGGCTTTGCTACTTGCATCCGGCGAGCGCGGCCAATGGCAGGGTGAGCTATATCACCATCACCAGCGATTTCATTAGAAGTGTCAATGATTACCACTCGTTTATTTAAATCATCTGCCAATACACGGGCAATTTCCCGTAAAGCGGTGGTTTTACCCACACCAGGACGACCTAACATGAGAATGGATTTGCCGGTTTCTACCAAATCGCGGATCATGCCAATTGTGCCAAATACCGCCCGGCCGACACGACAAGTTAAACCAATAATTTTGCCTGTGCGGTTACGGATAGCACTGATACGATGTAAAGTTTGCTCAATTCCTGCCCGATTATCTCCACCAAAGGTTCCGACTCGTTGAATGCAATCATCTATTTGTGCTTGAGTGACGGGGGTTTCGCTCAGATACTCAGCTGCATGGGGAAACCGAGCTTCTGAGCGACGACCTAAGTCCAAGACCACTTCCACTAGATAATCTCTTTTGGGATGATTTTCTAGTTCTTGCCGCAGGTCTTGGGGCAAAATGTCCAGTAACTTTTGGAGATCGTCTGTAATCGTCATGCTTTCTATGGTGAGAGATGGTGACGTTGTGAGAGATAACAAATGAGCAATGAACGCTCTTACTGTGACTTAATCTGGGAAACGAGAGAATGAGCAAGTTTCACAGCTTGCCATAGTAGTTCCGGTTCATCTTCGAGCCGTAGATTTGCTTTGACACTGGTGGTAATCACCTCCTTATTTTCTAACTGTTCAAGAATCGGTGACAGCAATACACGGGCATAGCTACCGTAAGCAACACCGGATATAAAGGCAGGCGACTGGCGTTGCAGAGCAGAGGTATTTTCCCCCTTGCCAGCTGCTCCCTGTCGGCTACTCCCTGCCCACTGCTCCCTACCCCCCGCTCCATGCTCCCCTGCCTCTTTCAGCAATCCAATGGACTTTAATTTAGGAACAGTGTAGCTATTAGTACCCCCTGCTAACTGCACATATCCTGGTAGATTTGCCGCCAAAACTTTTTGCCCTAGTTTCACTGCTGCTATAGTAGTGCCATCGCCGATATCACCACTCATAGAGCGCCCGTCTGTTTGCCAAATTAGAATTTGGGGATGGGGGATGATCAGGTCATAAATTGCTTGGAGATAATCAATCAGCCCTTCACCATCGTTACAGCTGATAGCTATTAACTTTAATTTATCTGCCCAAGGAGCGATCGCTACCCACAAACGCTGGAATTCTGCCAAACGCCCTACTTTTGTATGAATTTCTATGGCATCTATTCCCGTTGACATGATCAATGGTGCTATCGCTTCCGGAGTTGATATATAAGATGCTGTATTTATCAGCTTATAAGGACAAACTGGAATGCAACGACCACAACCATAACATTTTTCGGCAATAATTCCTGAAAAGCTATCTTTTATATTGTTAAACACAATGGCTTGTGTTGGACAAATTTTTTCACAGGGTCTAGGGCAATCTACGGGACAACTACTAGCATTAAATTCTGCTTTTCTAAAGTGCGGATCTTCTCCGTCGTTGAGGCTGACCATGAGTAAAGGCAAATCACCTTTAAAACCAAAGCCTTGCTTTTGAGCTTCCCTAGCCAGATCCTTAGCTGCTTGTAAACCTGCTCGAGTAGCTACAACTACCGCCGGATCAGCTGCCACGTCTATGCAGTCAGCACCCGCCAAAGTGTAGGCTAAGGTTAAAGTTCTAACCGCAGGTAGATGTTGGAAACTGGCTCCACAAATCAACTTGAACCAGTGACCTTGTTTTAAGGATTGTAAAGCTAACAGATTAGTCACACTTTTATTATGCGTTTATCACTATCAAAATTGCAGCCTGTAATTGGGAAAAAATATAAATTTCAGTATTCACCTTTTCCCCTTCCCCCCTCTTCTCACTACACCCTAAACCCTCTCACTTTGTGCTATTGCAATCTCGTAGCCACAGTTTAACACCTTGAGCGATCGCACCGTTACTGCTATCCCTTGGTGGTGCTACAGGTTGTTTGACTGGATATGCACCTGTTTGGGTAAACATCATCACCACTTGCCAACCGATTTTAGTTTTGGTCAAAAACAACCAATGAAATTCTTGTAATTCTACTACTCTTCTACCTATATACTTGCGTTCCCAGGTAGTAAAAAAAACCTGCTCTACTCCCTCTGATTCATATTTTTTAGCGGGATAAATCCCAGGGTTTAAAGGCAAAGGCTGGAACTCAGGCTTACCAGCTACTAAGATATAGGTGTAAATATCAACACTTATGCTCAGACGACGAGCCCGTTGGGTCGCACGGTTGGCGTAGCCAGGTAAATCTAGCATTAACTGAGTAGTTAACGTTTCTAAACTTCGTTCCGAGCAGGAATTACTTACCTCTGATCTGACAGGTTTAGGGGTGATATTTTTGGAGGACGCAGGGTAAACAAATGTAAAAGAAATCAATAGCCAGCAAGGACATAACATCACTAAGTCCCTAAAAATCAACCAGCTATTTTTTCTCCTTTGTCCTTTTGTCTTCATAAGATAAAATTTACACCCTTGACACCAATTTAATGTGAGGTTAGACAGAATCTTGACTATAATCTTATTCTATGTAGCTTGATTTTAAATGATTAAAGACTGAGAGGACAATTTTGGGGTCTAGTGCTCTGGAAAATAGTGGAACGGTATAAAGGCTCTTGTACTGTAGGTGTTACACCAATTTCAATACTTAAAGATGCCATTTGGGGATATTTATCTAAGAGCATTTGAAGTAGTTTTTTATTCAGAATTTCCCAAAAATCTCCCTCATTTGGGTAATTGACAAAAAACTTATCAATATCTTTTCTAATTGGCACAAAATCAGGGTAAGTATTTTGGGCGATAGCTTCTGGTGTCATACAGTAAGGAACTTTCACATTTAGGATTGCTCCTCCCTGATGTTGAATGGGATAATTGGAAAGTTGAAATGTAAATATTTCTTGATGCTGTTCACATTTTAGGACTGTTTGAGATAAAGCAGGTGATATAGATGGACAGAATTAAAGCACTAAGAGAAGCCAAAAAATCTATATGTTATAAACACTCCTGGTATATGGAAAGCTCAGCACTCAAGTCACTCAGAGGTAATCTACTCAAGCAACTTTAGTTGGATTGAATCTTTCTCAAAACGAGTAATTGTAACCATCTTTTTTATGGATGGATGTACTTTTTTGAGTTCAAAATTCAAAGTTCAAAATAGAAGACCCCACAGATTTATCTCTGGGCTAATAAGTGAATCAAAAAATCTACTCAAATCTACTCATTAAATCAATTGAGGGACTTGTATCCTTAGAGCTTGTTTTAAAAGTTTCTGGCTGTGACTTTAGGCAGTTATTAATCCCCCTAAACCCCCCTTTCTTAAGGGGGGTTTAGGGGGATCTAAAAGTTTTTGATACATCACTAAGGACTTTTCAAACGTCCTCTTAGACTTGGTTTACTGACTTAACTTATCGGAATGTAATTCCTCACTAATCTTCTGCCAAGCTAATTCAGGGTCAGATGCAGCAGTAATAGGACGACCAATCACGAGATAATCTGCACCGGCCTTGATAGCTTGGTAAGGGGTGAGCGATCGCTTTTGATCTCCTTTATCAGCCCAAATGGGACGGACTCCCGGACAAACGAATAAAAAGTCATTCCCACAAGTTTCCCGCAGTTGTGTCACCTCTTGGGGAGAACACACAGCCCCATCTAATCCTGATTCTTGAGCTAAAAGCGCCATTTGTAAAGCGAATTCTGGTAATTCCAGGGTAATTTTTAAATCAAACACCAACTGTCTAGCATAAATACTGGTTAACAGCGTGATAGCGATTAACTTGGGTGGTTGTGTACCTGCTTTTTCTGCTCCTACTTGTACTGCTTCCGTGGCTGCTTTGAGGGCATCTTTCCCGTTAGTAGCATGAACCGTCAACAAATCCACTCCATAACCAGCAGCAGCACGACAAGCACCTGCAACAGTTTTGGGGATATCGTGAAACTTCAAATCGAGAAAAATCCGCTTTTGTCGGGATTTGAGAATTGCCAGAATCTGTGGACCAGTGCTGGTAAACAACTCCAAACCAACCTTCCAGAAAGTGACTTGGGGAAGTTTATCCACAAGAGCGATCGCACTTTCTAAATCTGGTACATCTAAAGCAACGATAATTTTTTCAGTAGTCATTGGGGATTGGTAATGGCTGATTGGTAATGGCTGATTGGTAATGGCTGATTGGTAATGGCTGATTGGTAATGGCTGATTGGT
>CAKZGI010000096.1 GCA_936914905.1 uncultured Trichormus sp.
GCATCATCTACCAGTTCTCCATCTACCCTTCTGCTGTATAGATATTATTGGCACTCTTACACCTTATTTAATCCACTTTCGTTATAAATTTTTCCGCCCACCTACTTAGCTGGCTTTGCTTGAGCTAGAGGTTTCTACCAAGCTGATTTCCTGAACCTGAAGCCATTCCTGAGCCTTGACCGATTCCTGAACCTCTGCCCTGTTGATTTTCTGGAGTAGGTGCGCTGGGAACCCCGAATTCTTAGAGATGTCGGGTTGTTTTCCAATTTTGTTTGACTTGGGGAGGAAAACTGTTTCTTCACTAGTGCGATCGCCCCTATCTATTAATGATTGAATGGCTACACTTAATTGATTTTATGGCAACCAACAGTGGCCAGTTGCCGATGCTACAGCGCGTGTGATTTTTAGTTCCAGAGCTGTCCACCTCTTGGATATAAAACATACCGTCAATGAATTGTAGCGAGTGGCAAGTGATCGCACACTTTTCATGGTGGGACGTATCCAAAGACACAAAAAAGGTATGAGAGAACAAATCAGACAAAAGATGCAACAACAACTGGAACATCACGGTTTGTCAGGAAAACGGGGAGAAAAAATCAGCGTCAGCTGATGGAATTATGTGTGCAGTATCGGGGAAGGAAAATGGAATCAGTAATGGTTCAAGAGTGAAAAGTTACTAGTACACCACAAGAATCTCTAGATAATTGGCAAAAAAAAGCAGGTTTAGGGGGTATCAAGCTGCCTGAAGAGATCAAGCAAAATATCCTAGACGAACTGCGAATCTGGGCCTTAGCCCAAAACTTAGGTTTTCAGCCTTTTCTCTTATAACTAACTTTTGCGGTTTTCCCGTCGCCATTTGGCTTTCACTAAACGAATTTCATTAAAACTATAACTTTCACCTAAATAATCCTTAATGGGTGTGAGGGTAATATCACCTAATACGTCTAAGACTTGCCAGATCTGTTTTTGTCGTTCTAAAGGTATTAATTGATTTAAATCAATAGATTGATTTTTTTCAATTAGGTCTGATAAATGCTTGATAATTGTGGAAGTCTTAACATTACGTTTCTGGGCGATTTCTTCAATATTGAAGCCTTGTTGATATAGTTCTAAGGTGCTTGATTCAGTATCCGAGGAAAAGTTATCAACTGGTGCATAATACACTGGATTAGTTTTTTGTGGCTGTAAACTTTGTTGTTGACAATAGGCTTGAATTTCTGCCAAGAATTTCTGACCGTACTGGGCTAATTTATGACTACCTACCCCAGAAAGTTTACCAAATTCATGTAAGGTTTTTGGTTGTATTTGCGCCATTAATTTTAGGGTAGAATCATGGAAGATGACGTAAGGTGGAACAGCTTGTTCATCAGCTAGTTGTTTACGGAGCGATCGCAACCTGTGCATGAGAACTTCTACCTCCGCAGCTTTGCCATTTCCTTCTTCTAAACTAATCTTTTGGGCGATGGGAACAGCAATGGAAACTGAACGCTGTTTTCGCATTACTTCCCAACTCAAGGCGTTAAGTTTCAAAACAGAGTAACCGTCTGCGGTTTGTTCTAATAAACCTTGATGTAAAAGTGATCGCCCCAATATTCTCCACTCATCTACTGTTTTATCTTTACCTATTCCATAAGTAGAAAGTTGATCATGTTTATTGAGGGCAATTTTCTGACTTTTCGCACCCCGCAACACATCAATAATATACAACATTCCATATCTTTCTTTACACCGTGCAACACAAGACAAAAACTTCATCGCTTCAACTGTCCAATTTTGTACAGGTTTGGGATAAAGACAATTATCACAATTTCCACAATTAGCGGGAAATCTTTCTCCAAAATATCCTAATTGAATTGTGCGTCTACAATCTGTTCCTTCTGCATAATCAATTACTTGACGTAGCTGTTGTTTAGCAATTAACTGTTCTTGGGGATCTGTTTTTCGATTAATACTCCATTCAATAGTTTTAACATCGCCAAAGCTAAAAAATAGTGTACATTGTGAAGGTTCCCTATCTCTACCAGCACGACCAGATTCTTGATAATAACTTTCTAAATTACGGGGTAAATCAAAGTGAACAACAAACCGCACATCAGGTTTATTAATTCCCATACCAAAAGCAATTGTCGCTACCATTACCTGCACATCATCCCGAATAAATCGAGTTTGATTTTTGGAACGTTCATCATCACTTAATCCCGCATGATAAGGCAAGGCTGCAATCTTGTCATTTTGCAGTTTAAAAGTTAGTTCATCAACTTTTTTTCTAGTTAAACAATAAATAATTCCTGAACCTTTATTTTCTCTAACTATTTCTAATAATTCAGCATAAGCACATTGATTTTTAGACCGGACTTCATAATAAAGATTATGGCGGTTAAAGCTGGCAATGTGAACACTGGGTTGCTTTAATCCTAATTGTTGAATAATATCAACACGCACCCGGTCTGTCGCTGTGGCAGTGAGCGCAGTAGTGGTAACATCAGGATAGCGTTTTTTTAATAAAATTAATTGACGATATTCTGGACGGAAATCATGTCCCCATTCGGAAACACAATGGGCTTCATCAATAGCAAAGTTAGCGATACCAATTTTTTCTTTAACTACATCTAAAAGTGGAAGAAATTTATCACTAATAAGACGTTCTGGGGCGATATAGAGCAACCTCACTTTACCATTCATAATCGCCTCTTCACGAGAGCTAACTTTATAGGAGTTAAGACTACTATTGAGAAATGTGGCAGAAATATTATTATTTCGCAGTGCTTCGACTTGGTCTTGCATCAATGCAATCAACGGTGACACGACCACAGTTAAACCTGATTTCAACAGTGCAGGTAATTGAAAGCACAAAGATTTACCCCCACCAGTCGGCATCACTACCATTAAATCCCGATTTTGCAGCGCATCCTCGATAATTTGCCTTTGTCCAGGACGAAATTGATCATAACCAAAGTGATATTTTAAGGCTTTTTCTAGTTGGGGATACTGAAGCATGGTAGATGTCTTGCGGTGCTAACTTTCTGGGTTGTGATGAAGATATCAGGATTGTAACTCACGGCATTGGTGATTGGTGATTGGTAATGGGTGATTGGTCAGCAAGCAACTGTAGCTAAACCTAATCCTAATCAACAAACACCTACTTTATTTGCCCAAAAGTTAAAAACCTTAACAATTGTTTTTCCTAATCCTCCTGATTCTATAGATTTACAAACCAAAGCTAATGCGGTGGGAAGCTTTTTGTCCGAAGAATTGGGAATTACTGTCAAAGCTGAGATAGGTGATAATACGGCTGCTGTAGAAGCTTTGGGAGCAAATCCGGCTAATGTTGCTTTTTTGAGCAGTCGTCCGGCTTTAAAAGCTGAAAAATTAGCAAATACTCGTTTGTTCTTGGCTGAAGTTCGTCCCAATTATTCAGGCAGATACACCATTTGTTGTCCCTGTAAATAGCCAACTTAAAAGTGAAAATTCAGCTAAAGCGACTCTGGAACAGTTGCGTGGGAAAAGAATGGCGTTTACTTCCCCTAGCTCTGGTTCTGGGTTTATTTTTCCTGTGAGTGAGTTGGTAAAACAGGGATTTGTACCCAAGCGTGATCGCTGGTAGGGTTAGTCCCATTGGTGGCAGGTGAAATTTACATTCATGGTGTACAAATAACTCCCCAAATATTACCGAAAGTTCGCCGGGACATTGGGATGTTATTTCAAGGAGGTGGTTTAATTCGGCAATTATCAGCTATTGAAAATCTGCTTTGTGATCCTTTAGGTCTGAGAACAACTGGACAAACTTTGTTTGGTTTTCCTAAACGCGATCACATTCTTGCTCTGGAATTATTAGAAGAACTCGGTTTAAAAGAACATATATATCAAAAAACTGGTAACCTCAGTGGTGGACAACAACAACGAGTGGCGATCGCACGTGCTTTAATTCAATCACCACAAATACTTTTAGCCGACGAACCCATTACCAGGTTAGATGTAGTTGCATCCCAACAAGTGATGCAGACTTTAGCAGAACTCAATAGCGAGCAGGGCTTGACTATTATTATTATTACAGTTTTACATG
Organism: uncultured Trichormus sp.; assembly: GCA_936914905.1. GTDB lineage: Bacteria > Cyanobacteriota > Cyanobacteriia > Cyanobacteriales > Nostocaceae > Trichormus_B. Next base: position 4,064 of record CAKZGI010000096.1, read on the forward strand.
ATTTGGGCATAGCCGCAGAATACGCCCAAAGAGTGATCGTTTTAGATCCTGGACGTATCTTTTATGACGGAATATGCGATAACCTGCAAGCCCGATTTTCCCAAGTTTTAAGCTTCTAGAAATAGCTTTCTCAATCTACACAATAGGTTCTGGCTAAATTTTATCAGCAAGCAATTGAAAAGCAATTGAAGCAGTCGATTCTCGGTCTATAGAATCTTTACAAGTGATAGGTGCATCCAGAATTCAATTAGCTCAATATGCCATCCTACCGCAGGTGTTGCCCTTGGCTTTAGGTTATACCCTGTGGATGTTTGAATAGAATAGACCTGTTGCAGAATTAATTTTATGTTATACTTGGGGATTGTCTTTGTTTTAGCCAAAAGTTAGAGTTACACGGTTATGTTTGAATTAGCGAGCGCAAAGAACACCAAAAATACATAAAATCTAAAACTCTCTATCATACCACAGAAACAATTTTGCAAGAGGTCTATTATTCTTGCTCTTTCCGTACTCGATGTAGTTGGTGCAGGTGGAATTGGCTTTCAGTTAAAAAGCTATATAGACGGTTTTGAATACACAAAAGCCACAACCATGATGTTGGTGTTATTGGTGGTGGTGACTGTAATAGATGTTTTCAGGAGTAAATTACGTCGTGACCTCGATTCAATGTCAACAAAAGTGTAGGGAGATGAGGGAGAATAATCTGTTCCCTCTCACCTGTTCCTTATTCCCTTTTACAAATATTTCTGCAACAAGAAAGCCAATTTATCCTTTGTAGCTGTGGGTGCATTGGCTAAATTGGTTAAAATTGCATATTTCAAAGCGGAATGTGCATCACTCACAGGGGGATTTTCACTGAGACGCTTCACAGTTTCTTCAATTACCTTTTGAGCATTTACTGCATTCCGCTGTAAGTTGGCAATTACCATATCTACGGTCACACTGTCGTGATCTGGATGCCAACAATCATAATCGGTAACTAAAGCCAAGGTAGCATAAGCTATTTCCGCTTCTCTAGCTAACTTTGCTTCTGGCAAGTTTGTCATGCCAATGACTATTGCATCCCAACTTCGATAAAGATTTGATTCTGCTTTGGTAGAAAATGCCGGGCCTTCCATACAGACATAAGTACCTCCACGGTGGAGAGTAACATCTGTTAAATTCAAAGAAGCGATTGCATCAGCTAAAACTCCAGCCAAATTTTTGCAAATCGGCTCACCAAAAGCAATGTGCGCCACAATTCCTTCACCAAAAAACGTAGAAATGCGATTTTTTGTTCTGTCAATAAACTGATCTGGCACTACCATATCTAGTGGTTTTGCTTCTGCTTTCAATGAACCAACTGCACTGGCAGAGATTAAGTATTTCACACCTAATTGCTTCATAGCATAAATATTAGCGGGAAAGGGTAACTCCGTAGGTAATAGCGTATGATTACGACCATGACGAGCTAAAAAAGCAACTCTTGTTCCCGCCAGAGTCCCCAGAATTACTGCATCTGATGGTGCGCCAAAAGGTGTCTGAAGTTCTAAAGATTCCACATCTTTAAGGGCTTCGATTTTGTATAACCCACTGCCACCAATAATCCCAATCTGTGCTAGTGTCATTTTTTTAAATCATGAAATTTTTAAACGGCTAAGTTATTCTACCGAAGATGTGAATAATCCAAAGCTACACGCTAGTAATTAAATCAGTTTTTTTGTTTAGGTAAAGCTACGAATAGCAAGTTTATGAAACCTTGTTATTGTAAACTTAGTTAGTATGAAGAGTATATTAAAATGCTAGAAAACAATATGCAATTCAATGTCAACTTAAACCCTAGCAGTTTAGAGCCAATCTTGGAACGCATATTTGCCAATGGCCGAATTACAAGAAAAGATCAACAGATTATAATGTCCAGTCTTTTGACTGAAGAAGGACTAGGTGATAACCATCTTAGACAAATTAATAAAGTATTTGATGCTTTAAAAAGAGGATTAATTAAAGTTGTAGATTACAATTAATTTATACTTTGTAATAGTGCCTCCACTTACCGCTTCTAAAAGTGGAGGATTTAAACCACTTGAAAACTAAAGTTAAGGCTTGCCCAATTATTCACATCTAATACATAAGAGTCCGTAGCAGTTCCAGTAATTTCTACTTTAATTTTACTGGCATTATGTAAATCTTGAAGCAAGGCTTGAGCAACTTCTAAAGCATTAACTAAAGGGCTAATGGGCTGTTGATCAGAACTAGGATACTTAGTATTTGACAAGGCTGCAAGGGTTTCAGTGAAGGGAGAGGTACTAAGAATTAGTTGGTGTTCACAAAAGAAAACTGGGGAAGGAAGTGTCCAACCAGCAGTAGCATTGTTTTCTGGTAATCTCACAGTTTGTCCAGGAGAAATGACTATTTCTCGGAGATGGGGTTTGGTGTCGGAGGTATCTGCCAGTTTAGAGATTTCCCAAGGGTAAAAGGCGATCGCACTTCTACTATTATTTAACCCCACTAACATTAAATATATCGGGCGATCAGTCAAATTTTGCACCCGATACTGCATGGTACTCCCAACGGGAACTGTGGGAATAGTTGTTCCTCGGGTGGTGAGTGCTTTATAAGTTGTACTTTCCCCACTAAAACCGCGCCATGTTTGCTGTTGCATAACGACACGGGGTGAGATGTTGTTCACCATCTCTAAAGTAGCTTTCACAGCCAAGCGAGAAGAACCTTGATTGTCTGTCAGTCGCCATAACTTTGCTGCTAACAGGGTGGAAAATTTTGGTGTTAATCTCTGCACTGCTACTTTCACGGCGTCTCCAGTTTCCCCGGCCGTATTGAGAATTACTTCACCATCAAGGGAAAAAAGACCATAATGACTCGGTATGTTTTTTAACTTGCCAAATATGTAATCAGGCTTCTGTTCTGTTGCTGTAATGTTAACTATCCGAGTAATTGTCGCAAAGGCGCTGGTAGCATCTACACGCTCAATTCTTTCTAGACCAGAATCTAAGAGAACAGTTAAACTAATATTCGGAAGTAACACGCGCACTGCTTCTTGTACTAGTTGCCCAACTTGTAGCGATGTGGTAGGGTCTTGGTTGGATATCTGTGCTTTTGCAGTTAAACCATTGTGCGACTTAAAGATTAACTGTTCTCCAGTCAGTGTAATCAATCTGGAATTAACTCCATAGTATTCCAAAACTTGCAGAGGTAATCCTCCCAGCCATAACTCGACTGCTTTACCATCTTCATTTATAGCTATTACCACTCCTTCTGCATCGCTACTTACCAGGGGTAAATTATCAATAATCAAACCACTTTGAGGATTTTTCTTTTCAGTCCATAACCCTGGCTGCTGTTTACTACCCAATTTGTACATGGAACTACGGACATAAGAGAGCAGAATTTGAATGGTTGTGGTTGGGGTAGTTTCCCATAAATATTGGGTCAAAGCGTAGGTAAATAAACCTGCGCTGAAATTACCAAAAAGCAGTTCTCCCGCTTGCTGATTTTCTGTCGAGGTTGCTTTTAGAATTATTGCATTGTTAAGTGCGGGATTCTGGGTTTGTTGCTTTTTGAGAAATGCCAATTCCTCCAGTACTAACTTTGCTACTGATGATTCTGGCCGGGAACGAAATTTTAAAGCAGGGGTCTGTAATGTACTGGGAGCATAATAACTAGTATCTAATATTGTTGTGACTCGGTTGGTGGGGAGCGATCGCAAGAACAATAAAAGAGTTTCCTCTAATAAATAGTTGACGGATAGTTGATCTTGTGTATCTACGTCGAAAGGAATTAAGGCATTTTCCACAGTCTCTGGAAAAGTTGCCAATTTAACACGAGTGCCATAGCCGCTAAAATGAAAAACGACCGTATCATCAGCTTTAGCTTGCTTACCTAAGTGATCTAAACAAGCCGCTTCAATAAATTCTCGGCTGGCTTGTTCCTCAGTTAAGGTGAGAATATCCGCAGATGCAAAGCCAAAGCGGTGAATCAAAAGTTCTTTTTGCAATTCCACATCAGTCCAACAACCACTAAGGACAGGACTCTGTGGATATTGATTGATACCTATTAACAATGCCAACTTACGCGGTTTTGGTTGTGCTAAAGCTTGATAATAGCGATTTCCTAAAGTTAACCACTCAGCTTCAGTCAGTCCCAATACTGCCAGTATGTAGCCAATTCGTTCTAAAAACGCACGCCGTTTCATAATTAGCATCAGCCCTCAGTCCATCAGCTAACAGCTTAAGGGGCTGAGGGCTATAGAGTAAAGTTTGAATTTACACTTTTTGCTGCTTTTCCATCAGGGTTAAGCTAAAGCTGGTTGTGAGATAGACATTGCCCGTGCTAACTCACCCACTACTTCAGGACGAGAGAATTCTGGTGGGGGTAACTCACCACGACGCAACATCTCCCGGACTTTTGTCCCCGACAGGTGAACCCGTTCTTCTGGTCTGCTGGGACTGGTTTTAGTTGTCGCCATTTGTTTAGTGCGTGTGCAGTAGAAAGCGTGTTCAAACTTCATTGGCACAATGCCCAATTCTTCAGGCGCAAACTCATCAAATATATATTGAGCATCATAAGTGCCGTAGTAGTCACCTACACCAGCATGATCTCGCCCAACAATAAAATGTGTACAGCCGTAATTCTTGCGAACCAAAGCATGGAACATAGCTTCCCTTGGACCAGCATAACGCATTGCCGCTGGATTAATGGCGAGAATTACTCTATCTAAGGGGTAATAATGTTTTATGAGTATTTCATAGCAACGCATCCGCACATCAGCGGGGATATCGTCTTCTTTGGTTGCGCCTACTAATGGGTGTAAAAATAGACCATCTACTGTTTCCAAAGCACATTTTTGAATATACTCATGGGCGCGGTGGATGGGGTTGCGAGTTTGGAAACCAACGATAGTTTTCCAACCCTTCTCTCTAAACATTTGCCGGGAAGGAGCAGGATCAATTTGGTAGCTGGGAAACTGGGGATGAGAATCACGTTGCAGTAACCAGATATCCCCAGCTAGATTCACGGAACCTTGATTGTATACTACCTGCACTCCAGGGTGTTTGATATCATCTGTGCGATAGACATTGATAACTTCACATTTTTTGTCATAACTATACTTTTCGCTCAGTTCCAAAACCCCAATAAACTTGCCATTGGGGTTATCCAGACGCACTAAACCACCTGGTTGGAGAGGGGCTGCATTTTCTTCTGTTACAGATAGTGTAATTGGAATTGACCAGAGAAGTCCGTTGCCCAGTCGCATTTCTGTAACTACGCGATCGTAGTCGGCTTGGTTCATGAAACCAATCAGCGGACTAAAACCACCAATGGCTATCATTTCTAAATCAGAAACGGCTCGCTCATCAAGTGTCACTCGCGGTAAAAAGTCAGCTTTGGAGAGAAATACTTCTCTTTGTTCTGACGAAGCAACTCGGTTTATTAACTCTCCGCCGTGGGGGGCGATCGCATCTGGATGGTAACTCAACGTGATTCCTTCCGTAATTTATAAATATTGTTGCAAACTATGTACTAAATTATCAAATTGTCGGTACATATAGTACCAGTTCTCAAAAAAATCTTGTCAATTGCCGGTCGGAAAGGGTGAGATTGGGAAAAGAAGGCAGGGGACAGGGGGCAGGAGGCAGGGGGAGAAAGAGATATTATTTATGCTACGTTTTAGGAAGAAAGACGAGATTACCGGATGCTAATACTATGCAAACGGAAAAAATATCAATTTCCTTAGTAGCCTCTTGAGTGCAGTTTGTTGAGAACTACAAAGTTGCCAAAAAGTGTAAATCTCGCTCGCAAGTAATTGCGTTAGCATTAGATTTATTGCGATTTCAAGAGTTAGAGAAAGCATACCCTGAAGCTTCAACAGAAATTAACCAAGATTGGGAATTAACTATAAGGTATAAAAGGTAGCAGGACATTGCGAAGCATCATATATTTGAACATTTTTGCAGAAAGCTTCTAAAATATATTCCCACTGTTTAGGACTTACATATTCTGGAATTCTAATTATTAGTCCAGCATTGTCACTAGCACTTGCATAAGACCTATCTAATCCTTGCATAGCCGTAAAACACCAAATCTCTCAATCTTTCATCTAACAATTACACCATAAAGACTTGTTTTGCTGTTAATTGCAAGTTGGGAAAGTTTGAAGAAACGAGTTGCTCGTTGTTTTGAAACAATCGCTTTTGATACTCATCCTCTACTAAGGTGCAAATTGTAATAGTTGGCTGTTTGGGTTTGCCAATATATTCTCTTCCACCAATAGCCAAATAATCTACAATCCAATATTCAATTATACCTAATAGGGCGTAATCTTCAACTTTGCGGGCGTAGTAGTTTTGCCAATTTGTACTCAGGACTTGAGCAATTAGTGTAATTGATTTTCCTGATGTAATTACAGGTTTTTGTTGCTATAATGGTTCATTAATTAGTTGTGTTTGGTCTAACACAATGATATCGGGACGAAAGGCTATTCCTGTTCCCAATAGTTTAATTAAGCAGCGATGGGAAATAAAATATGGTAAGTCCTGACGATCAATTTCTACATTCAGTTTTCGCCTAATTAAAGATGACACTTACTGATGGGGTCCTGTTGGTTCTATTTCGATTAATTCCCCATCAATGAGTTCATAATTATCAATATCGCCGTCCTAAGTAATGAATTTATCAAATTTGATAAGGTTTAGGGCTGGTTGTACCATGAGAATTTTTCCTCACGATTAGGTAAATCTTGGGAATTAACTGAACTGTTCAATTATTCCCCCACCCAATACCTTATCCCCTTCATACCAAACCGCAGCTTGTCCAGGGGTAATACTGAACTGTGGTTCATCAAACACCAACCGCACACGAAAATCTTCTAAAGGTATCACTGTCACCGGTACGGGTTGTGAACGATAACGAATTTGCACTTCTGCACAGATGGGGGTTGCAGGTTCGGCTATGGAAACCCAATTTACTCTATTTACTGTACATTCTGATTGAGTTCCTTTGGTGCGATCGCCTACAACTACTCTGTTATTAACTGCATCCAATTCAATCACATACAAGGGTTCGGCCGCAGCAATACCTATACCTTTACGTTGTCCAATTGTGTAATGATGAACACCATCATGTTGTCCCAAAATTTTACCAGTTGTATCGAGAATATCACCGGGTTTAGGTGCTAAATATTTATCTAAAAATGCCCGCATGGAACCGTTACTTTCCACCAAGCATAAATCTTGACTTTCTGGTTTATCAGCGGTTGTTAAACCGTATTCAGCCGCAATTCTGCGGGTATCGGTTTTATTCAATTCTCCCAAAGGAAAAATTGAGGCACTTAGTAAATATTGAGACAAATCATAGAGAAAATACGACTGGTCTTTATTACGATCAACTGCACGTAACAATTTATAACGTCCGGTGGTTTCATCGTAGCGAATTTGGGCATAATGACCTGTAGCGATCGCATTACTTCCCAATTTTTCCCGCGCATATTCCACCATTGGCCCGAATTTCACCGTTTTATTGCATTGCGAACAAGGTAAGGGCGTAATTCCCACACTGTAACCCGATACTAAATAATCCACAATATTGGCTTGAAAGACATCCCGAATATCAACAACTTCGTGGGGAAAGCCTAATTGTTCACAAATACTAGCCGCGTCGATCATTCCTTCAGAGCAACATTGTCCTTTGCCTTTCATCAGCCAAAGGGTTAAACCAATTACATCATAGCCCTGATTGTGTAACATAGCGGCAGCTACAGAACTGTCAACACCACCAGAAAGACCAACGACAACTTTTTTCATAATTCATACTTTTAACAATGCTTGCTACTGATTATTACTGGGAGATTATTTTTCACCCTAAACAAAACGCTAGACTGTCCAATTGTAGCACAAGTTCCTAAAAAGCTTTGGTAGTAAGCAACTTTGAGTTATGGGGTTTCAACCATCTCCGTAATTATCCATTAACTGTTTACAATGATGACTAATGGAAAATAGTTGCTCAAGAGAGTGATCAATATGCAGATTTTCATAGTCAGTCGATTTAGCTACCTATCTATTTCGCTATTTATAGGCGTTATTTTGGCAATTATCCCCCATAATAGCGCAACAAAAGCACAATTTAGCCAGTATCAATATATGAAATTGAAATATATGTCAGATTTAAACGAAATTCCCACTATTGCACAAGCATTACCTCAATTACAAACAACGCAAGCTATAGAATTTACTCGAAATAGTCAAAACTATCAACCTTCCCAAACCAAACAAATCAGTCAATATAACCAAGATTTCGAACGTTACTTTGTTTATGTTGACGGTTATAATCCTCAAACTTTGCAACGCATACGTCAGGTTGAAAGTAGTGCTTATTTTAGACAGTAGGGTGGAAGGACGATAATTCAAGTAGGTGTTTTCGGCAAACCATTTAATGCTCAACAAATGGTCAAGAAATTGGAACTAAATGGTATTTCTGGCGCTAATTTTGTCGGTTTTTCTAAAAATGGAACAGGGGGTAACAATAATCATATATATTCCAGCAATACCTCGCAACTCTCTTATGATCCCCCTAGCTATAATAATCTAATTAACAGAATTAATTATAGCCAGAAAAATCATACTTGTTATTATGTGATTATTCCCAGTAGTCCTAATGATTTACGCAATTTGGGTGAACAAGTCCGCCAGAGTATTGGTCAAAATAGTAATGTGTGGACGAGAACCCAGCCAAGAGGAGCGCATATGGGTGTGGGTCCTTTTAGCGAACCTCTAGAAGCCGAAGAATCGAATGATTATATTAAAAAATCACGCTACGGAAATGCGAGAGTTTATTACGGTAAGTGAGGGACTGGGGATTGGTAGAGATGAGGGAGATGAGGGAGATGAGGGAGATGGGGAAGAAATCCTTTTAACCCCCAATGTCTAATGACTAATAACTAATGACAAATGACCAATGACTAAAGAACAAATAGTAGTAACATCTGCCCAAATGCGTGACATTGAAGGGCGAATATTTGCAGCGGGAATGCCTGTTGTAGCTTTGATGGAAAAAGTAGGGGGACTAATTAGCGATCGCTTACAGGTTATCATACCAAAAGGGCGATGTGTAGGAATTTTAGTCGGTCCCGGCCATAACGGTGGTGATGCTTTAGTTGTAGCCCGTGAACTACACTTTCATGGTTATCAAGTTTGGATTTATCAACCCTTCTCTAAACTGAAGGAATTAACTAATCAACATTTTCAATATGCTCAAAGTTTGGGCATTCCTTGTTTTCAAGAAGTTGATGAATTACCAACTTGTGATTTTTTAGTTGACGGTTTATTTGGTTTTGGTTTAGAAAGAGAAATTACTGATTCTATTGCTTCTGCAATTCATTATTTTAATGAATGGAATAAACAGATTTTTAGTATTGATTTACCTTCAGGTTTACATACAGATACAGGGGCAGTTTTAGGAACTGCTATTCGCGCTACTCAGACTTTTTGTTTAGGTTTATGGAAACAGGGTTTATTGCAAGAACAAGCATTAGAATATATTGGACAAGCTGAATTAATTGATTTTGATATTCCCTTAGCAGATATTCATACTGTTTTGGGAGAAGTACCGAAAATTAAACGCATTACTCAAACTACAGTAATTGCGACTTTACCCTTACCCCGTTCCCCAATTACACATAAATATAAATCAGGACATTTACTATTAATTTGTGGTTCACAACGTTATGCTGGAAGTGCAATTTTAACTGGTTTGGGTGCGCGTGCTTCTGGTGTAGGAATGTTATCTATTGCTGTACCTGAATCTATTAAACCGCTTTTAGTTTCTCATTTACCAGAAGCTTTAATTATCGGATGTCCTGAAACAGAAACAGGGGCAATTTCTCATTTACAACTACCAGGAAAAACGGATTTAAGTTCATTCAGTTTAATTGCTTGTGGTCCCGGTTTAACTCAAGATAGCACGCCAATTGTTCAACAAGTAATTGAAAGTCAAGTTCCTTTAATTCTAGATGCCGATGCTTTAAATATATTGGCACAAATAAGGACTATTTCAACTTTACAGAAACGTCAAACAATAACGGTTCTTAGTCCTCACACAGGTGAATTTCATCGTTTATTTCCTGATATTTCCTACACAGATAGAGTCAAAGCAGTACAAACAGCAGCGGCTCAAACTGGGGCTGTAGTTTTGTTAAAGGGGGCAAGAACAGCTATATCTAACCCTCAAGGTGTTGTTTGGATCAATTCTGAAAGTACACCAGCTTTAGCCCGTGGTGGTAGTGGTGATGTTTTAACTGGGTTAATGGGTGGATTATTAGCGCAAACTGCAAATAAACAAACTCCTATTGAAGATGTTGTTGCAACTGCGACTTGGTGGCATTCTCAAGCGGGTATTTTGGCAGCGGAAGAAAGAACAGAATTAGGTGTTGATGCTTTTAGTTTGACACAATATTTAATGAAAGTCCTGTTGGCTTTTACCTAGTACAGTACGGTGTAAATAAACCAACGATTCCAGATCTCTGAAAAGCTAACGCCGTATTCATTTTGAATTTTGTTGGCGCAGCCTGCTGGAAGCACTATTTTGAATTTTGTTAGCGTAGCTCTTCTGAAAGAAGCATTTTGAATTCACGGCGGTACTAGTCATAATCTGATAATCAATTACAAAATCTGCAAAATCACCAACGTCATATCATCAGTATTTTGCTTATCAGGACCAATAAATTCCTCAACTTTATCAAATAAATAATCAACAATTTCCTGAGGTCCATTGCAATAACGACAAGCCGCATTAAATGAAGTGACAAAATTATCCTCATCAAAGCGATCGCCACTAGCCGCAGCCGCATCAGTCAAGCCGTCCGTATAATAAATAACCGTATCACCAGGTTCTAATTGTACTTCCCCATCTTCATATTGGCTGTTAGCATCCAAACCAATTAGCATTCCCAAAGTATCCAGTCTGCTCACAGTTTTAGTCGCAGCGTGCCACCATAAAGGCGGATTGTGTGCTGCATTACTATAAGCTAAAACTCTTGTGCGGGGATTATATTCTGAATAAAACATTGTCACAAAGCGGTGGGAATTTTCCAAATCCGCATACATAACTCGATTCAAATTTTGCAAAATTCCCGCTGCGGAATTACCATGTAATACTTCACCTCTTAGCATTCCTCGCAACATTGTCATAATTAAACCAGCGGGAACACCTTTACCCATCACATCGCCAATTACCAAAGCCCAACGGGCATCTTCTGCACTACTATTATTCAATTTTAACTGATTATTATTTGTGGGAATAAAATCATAGTAGTCTCCACCCACACGGTTAGCAGGTTTACAACGTGCTGCCAAAACTGCACCAGGAATATTAGGACATTGACGCGGTAAAAGTCGGCGTTGAATTTCTGCCCCAATTTCTAATTCTTGATCTAAGCGTTCTTTTTTCCTCAGTTCTACTGCTAGTTCATCGTTTTCAATCGCTACGGCTGTTTGATCTGCAACTAACCTAACCAACTTTTGTCTAGTTTCTGTCCAACTATATTCTGGATCACGGCTTAATACATAAAGCCATCCTCGTTCTGTATGCTTAACTAAAATCGCTGTACCAAAAATTTGTACATCTGGACCTAAATAGCGATGCATTTCATCATCTAAAATGCCTGTGGTTGCTGTTAGTGGTGCAGAATTAGGTAAAAGAGTAATTTGACTGCTGGCAGTTTCTAGGGCTTTCCTGATATTTTTTCGTTGTTGGCTATCTTGCCAATGTAGCTGCTCTAACCTGATTTGACCATTAGGTTTATAAAGAAATAAGGCGCTACCATCAGCATCAGTAACTCTTGTTGCCATGAGTGGAATCAGTTCTAAAAACTGATTCAAATTATTAAAGCTTCTGAGGGCAAATCCTAAAGAACTGAGCAAATCTTGAATTTTGTTCTGTTCGCGGTTCAACCTGGCCACAAGTTCTTTCAATGCCACAACTGGAGTGACATCTGTCGCGGCACTACTATTACTTTCAGTGGGGTGATAAGGCACTTGAGACACAGGTAAATATACTATTGCACTTGATATTAGCAGATGGCAGATTTATGATTTTTTTCAATCCTTTGTTTTTGGTATTGCTCAATTATCTTGGACAAAATTAGCCATTTTAGCAAGAGTAGAAAGACTTAGAATGTGATTTTTCTGAGTATTGCATTTGCTGATTGGGGTTTCTTAACTTTATGGGACCTTATAGCAATTTATCTTTTACTTAAAAATGGGTCAGAAAAACAGTAATTTTCACAACTATTCAGTCGGCTTATAATTTTTTCACGACTGAATTAGTAATTCATATACCCTGAGAAATAAAACTTTTTTGCTTCCAGAGTCATCTCTTAGACTTAAAGCGTAAGTCTTAAGAATTTTGGCTTGATTGATTTTTTCTAGGGTTGTTTATTATTGTTTTGCTGCTGGAGTTGGAGAAAAAAGATTTATCATAATCACCTGTTAAAACAAAGATACAACTTAGATATTCCCAACATCTAACTGGTATAACATACATTTCCTTAAGATTTGCACCAATATAAATTTTCCATATTCAATTTATTGGTTAGCATATTTTAAATTGCTGAAGATGCAATTTGCTTTGGGCTAAAAATATCTAGAATCTATGGAAATACTACCTAGAGCAAGAATAATCTAAAATCTTTAACCCCAAATTCAGATAGTTTTAGGTAAACCATGACAATTCAAATGTCTAAATAGCTGAAAAATAGTGTTTATGAGCAATTTTGCAAGTATAACCTGATAAAAAAATCAGGGGTATTCAGCCAGCTTACTTACAGGAATCTGCTTGTTTGTCGATATTTTCTGCAGTGATCAAGTAACCCTGATCTGCATTGGATCAACTAATAGGCGCGTTAGGAAAGTAGCTTTAGTGTCCAATTCTACCAGAAGTTATGCATTTTTTGTTAAAAAAAAGAATTATTTTAAGTTTTAGAAATCAGGAGTATGAGTTGTTTCAAGCTGGGTTATGAGGAGTTACGGAAGTTACAGGAGTTGAGGGGCAGGGAGTAGAGAGAGAATAACAACTGATAACTAATAACTGAAATTAGCCATTTAATAGGGCTTCGACAAACTCATAACTGGAGAATGGGCGCAAATCTTCAATTCCTTCTCCAGCACCAATAAAGCGAATGGGTAAACCTAATTGTTGGACAACGGCCAGGGCAACGCCACCTTTGGCTGTACCATCGAGTTTGGTTAAGACTACACCGCTTAGTTGGGCTGCTTGGGAAAATACTTCAGCTTGCCGGAGTCCGTTTTGTCCCAAAGTAGAATCTAAAACTAAGAGGGATTCTACATGAATATTTGGGGCTTTTTTGTCGATAATACGTCGAATTTTGCTCAATTCGTCCATTAAGTTTTTCTTGTTTTGGAGTCGTCCAGCGGTATCTATTAATAGTAATTCTGTTCCTCGTGATTGGGCTGCGGTGATCGCATCAAATACCACTGCGGCTGGATCTGTATTCTGTCCGGGATTTGCAATAACTTCTACACCGCTTCTACTACCCCAGACTTTAACCTGTTCGACTGCGGCAGCACGGAAGGTGTCAGCAGCGCCAATTAAGCATTTATAACCAGATTTTTGAGCTAAATGAGCTATTTTGCCAATTGTGGTTGTTTTCCCAGCACCGTTAACTCCAGTGATTAACCAAATGGTTAAGTTGTCTTTTTCTGGCGCAAAGGTAGATTTTTCAGTGCCTTTATTTGGTGCATCCAGGATATCCCGGAGAATGTTTTTCAGGTATGTGATTGCTTCGTCTGGAGGTGTGACTTCATCCCGGATTTTTTTCTGTAAAGCATCAATAATAAAATCTGTCGCCTCTACACCCACATCAGCTTGCAGTAGTAATGCTTCAATTTCCGATACAGCAGCTTGATTTAGAGGCCCTTGACCAACTATTGCTTTCAGTTGGTTGAGGATATTCCTCCGTGTTTTATCTAAGCCTTGGCGTAACTTTTTTAGCCAAGTAATTTCTTCTATGGAAACATCTTCTGCCCGTCTTCCTTGGGCGGCCAAAACTTCTACTGACCACACAAACCCATCATCAAATTCCAGCTCGGGAATTTCTGCTTCTATATCATCTGCTGTAGTTGTAGTTGATGCCAAAGTTAGTGTTGTTTCTGGTTCTTCAACTTCAATGGCTGTGGCTATCAATCTTTCTTGTTTGGCTTGTCTTTCTGCTGCTGCCTGTTCTAAAAAAGATAAGGTAGCTGGATTTTCTAGGCTAGAAACTTCTGTTGTTTCTTGAGAAACAGATGTTGGGGCTACTTCTTCTGGAGTGGGTTCTTTAGAAACATTTACTGGGGTTACTTCTGCGGTGACAGATGTTGCTACTTCTTCTGGAGTCGTTTCTTCAGGAATAGCTGCTGAGGAAGATGCATCTTCCTCAGCAGAGTCAGTTTCTCGAATCTGAGCTTGTTGTTTTTGCTGAATATTTTTGTAAGCAGCTTTAGCAAAAGCCAACAAGTCAGCCGTATCTTCTGTAGTTTCTACGGCTGGTTCTGGTTTTGTTTCTTGTATAGGCTGCCTTTCCCCCTGTGGCTGTTGTTCAGGGGTGTCAGAAGAATCATTATCTTGACGACGAAACCAATTAAAAACCATTGCAGCAATATTATTTTAGTTATCAGTTATCAGTTAGTGATAGGGTTTACCAGTTGAATCAGAACAGACTGTTATGATAAGAAGCAGATACAAAAAGACTTACAACCTTGTTCCCTGCTTTCTGTTCCCTATTCCCTGCTATATCAGTTTAATTTAATCCGCCACGTTTGCTGGGGAGGAAAACTTACGGCCTATCCTCACTCTGAAGGTATTTATAACAGTGTTGAAGTGAGGATGACACTCTATGCCGTTTGTTTTTGCTCTGTGACGCGGCGCAAGACACCATTAATAAACCGATGTCCTTCATCTCCACTGTAGCGTTTGGCTAATTCTACGGCTTCGTTGATGGCGATACTGGCTGGAACTCCCATAAACTTCATTTCTGCCGCTGCAATTTGCAGGATATCTCTGTCGATTTGGGCTAAACGAGTTACTTGCCAATCTACTAAGGCATCAGAAATAATTTGATCTATGATATTGCGATTTTCGTTGACGGTGATGATAATTTCTTTGGCGTAATTGCGAACTTCTTTATCCTGATTAGCTAACTGAATTAATTCTGGAAAATCAACTGCTGTACCCAATTGATTGATGGCTGTTTGAGTATAGGTGATCGCTTCTTGAAGCATAGTTCTAGCTGTATTTAGGTCTGAAGCCCTAGTTTGGCTAGTTAGGAGGCGGTCATTACTACGTTGCAGTTCACCCGCCGCATTATTGAGGGTATCTTGAACTTCTGTAGTCAAAGTACGTACTGCGCCTAAAACTAACTTGGCTACTAATTGTTCATCTGGTAATTTCTCCAATTTCTTGGGGTTTACCGGCAGTTGGCTGAGGCTTAACAACGCCAATTCACGGGCTATTTGTTGGGGTTTGCGAGGTTGCATAATTTTGGGGGGTAAGGTTTTTAATTAATTAAAAGGAGACAAACATATTATTATATCAATTTTTACACATTTAAACAATCAAAATAGGGATTGGGGATTGGGGACTGGGGATTGGCATTAGTCATTAGTCATTAGGAAAATTACTTCCCCATCTCCCTCATCTCCCTCATCTCCTCCAGTCCCCAATTTAAGTTTCTTCAAGCGGAATTACGTGCTGTTGAACTTCTAGAGATGATACTGGTTTTGGTAAAACCAAGGGGGATAGGGGTGCATTAGAGGCAACAATACCACCAGAAACAACGATTTTAAAGGCCTCTTCGACTGATATTGTGAGGTTGACTACTTCTTCTTCTGGTACTACCGCATACCATCCGGTGGTGGGGTTAGGTGTGGTGGGGATAAAAACGCTCAACATTTTTTGAGACATCTTAGCTTGGATATCATTGTTAATTGCACCAGTGACAAAGGCGATCGCCCAAATTCCCCGTCTAGGATATTCTAATAAAACCACGCGGCGAAATTTGCCATTGGAATCTTTGAGTATTGTTTCCAATAACTGCTTGAGGGTTTTGTACACCTGGCCAGCTAAAGGTATGGCTTGCAATAAACGCTCACCAAAATCTAGTAACCACTTACCAGCTATATTACGAGCCATCAAGCCAATAACCAGGATACTTAGTAGTGGTACAGCTAGTCCTACTACCAAGTTAAGTACATTAACTAATATAGGATGTAGACCATCAAAGGGATTTAGCTGTTTGGGGATTTGGGTGAGAAAGTTAACTACCCAACTGGCAATAGTAATAGTCAGCCAGATGGTAGTTGCTAGGGGAATCACCACCAACAAACCAGCAATCAGGTCATTTTTTAAGTCCTGTTTTAGGCGTTCAATTACCAAGCCCCTATTCTCCTTTTTTTAGGCTACTTAAATTTTTGTGATTGGTATCCATAGTCCCCAAAAGCGGGGAAATTTGTCTCATACTTCTTTCTGGGCGGGCTACATTTTGATTCAGCAGGCTAAAACCTCTCTAATTATCAAGTTAATAGCTCTTTAGACTGCTTTGCGTACAAAATTCAATCTCTATCAAAGAAAAGCGTTAGTCTGGGGTATTGAACCAGTGTTACTTTTCTTTGTAATACTTGTAAATGATTGTTGCAAGTTTCTCCGGTATTACTAATCCTAACGTGCAATCTCACCAGATGCTCATAATTATATAAACACCAGTATATAGCCTAAGAATATCTCTTGATTGATGAGCAAGTGATATATTCACAGAAGTGAATTCTTTAAATAAGTTTTGTTAAGAAGATTAATTTTCTGTGTTCAGAAGTGGTTATTTGTTGGGTAACGCTGACAAAGCCTGAAACCAAGGAGATTTTACTGTTTACTGCTGACTGCTGCTGTATTTCATTTCCCAAACTTTCAGCAAGATCAGGTATTCGTAGAATGCTTGCAAAGTACACCAAGCTAAACCAGCTTGTCCATCCAAGCAACCACCTAATAAAAAATACATATAGATAAAGCGTGTCAATGGTCTGGCAGGTATACGCAAGGATACATCCTTGAGGGCGCGTCGTCTTTCCACTTCTGATTTACCAACGAATAAATCTTGCCAGTTCAC
This sequence comes from uncultured Trichormus sp., assembly GCA_936914905.1. GTDB lineage: Bacteria > Cyanobacteriota > Cyanobacteriia > Cyanobacteriales > Nostocaceae > Trichormus_B. Next base: position 21,207 of record CAKZGI010000096.1, read on the forward strand.
ATCGCCCTTTTGTAATTGATATACAGTTTCTTTAGCTTCATCTGTAGAATAACGGTTATGTTTTTCAATCCAGCGGGTCAAACCTTTGCTAAAAGTGTAATGGGGATAAGTTTCTTTAATAAAGCTGGTTGCGCCATTACAAACTTCCCGTTCCGTATGACCATAATCTGTGAACCAAACTTTACCATGACGGAAAAGACGCATTTGGTAGCGGGGATATTGAGTGCTGTAGCGAATCCAATGATTCATGAACATTACCCGTTCAGCAACGTAGTAACCGATATAATCTGGATTTTTAGTTGCGGCTACACATTCAGCAAAAAGTCCTGGTGTCATTCGCTCGTCGGCTTCGAGAATGTAGACCCATTCATATTTAGGAGTTACAGAGTCTAACATCCAGGTGCGTTGTTTCCCGTGACTTTCAAAAGCGTGTTCAACGATGCGAACTGGATAACGACTGGCAATTTCTACAGTGCGATCGCTACTGCATGAGTCTACAACCATGATGTCATCAGATAGCATCGCTGACTCAATACAAGCGGCAATATCTACCTCTTCGTTATAGGTAAGTATGTAAATTGATAACATTTCTGATTTTATAGCGATTTCACTAAATTTGAATTGCTTTGTAAAACTGATTCATAAGAAGCCGTCAAATCTAATTAACGGCTGATACTCATTGATATGTGGTAGACTAACGTGCTGGTGCTTTTCGTTTACCACCACCTTGTAAAGCACCCATACCCTTTAATCCTGTCCAACCAATGATGATATAACCAATGGATAATAGTAAGCTGCTGATACCAATCCGCAATCCAGACTTCCAAGCACCGTCTTTAGCCTGTTTTTCAGCTTCTTCTTTACGCTGACGAATTTGGCTAATTCTTTGGTTAGCCACTTCTTTAGGATCTGTTTGTTGGTCGATAAACTGGTCAAGCTCTTGGGGATTAGCTTTAAATTTCTTGAGTAATTCCTTTTGTTCTGCAGGTAGTCGAGGGTTGTCCAGTGCTTGCTTATATTTCTGCTCATCTTTTAGCAGTTCAGCAAACTGAGCTTTAGCTTGGTTTCGCACCTGTTCTAACTGAGCTTTAGCCTGATTGTTAGTTAGCTGATCAAGAAATTGAGATAGCTGGTTGTTGAGTTGGGTTTCTGCTTGCTGGGCATCTTGAGAGATTTGACTAACTCTTTGGGTGCTGGCTTGGCGTACATTATTTAGGTGTAGAGGAAACATCAGCAGGAACATCAACCCAAAAAGGCTGGCAAGAATTAAGGCTGGTAATCTTAAATCTAAACCTTGGGGGCGATCTTCAGCATTATTCATCCAAGAGCTAACAAATATTGTACCTATTCCCAACAGAGGGACAATTCCTCGATCAACTATGGCTGTCACCAAGCCAACTTGTAATTGTTTATTAGTAGGGCTGAAATCCAGTAACAAAACCCCAAAATCCACGAAAAAAGATAAAATGCAGACTATACCAATGACCTTCAGTACAAGGGCAGTATTTGAGGAAGCAACACGGTTAACCATATTTTTGTAAATTTGTTGTGAATAAAACTGATTGCCATTTATAAAGTTACAACTCTTGGAGCATAAAACTCATCAGATTGAGAGAAGTTGGGAAAAGGTTAACATACAAAGGAGAATTGGCAAAAATTTGCCTTTACTATTCAATTTTTAACTTTTTCCTCACTTTGGCAACAACAGTATATTATGCAATCTTGTCTACTATTGGCTTTACCTTTTTTATGTTTGAGCATCAAACTTCATTAAATAACCAACCTAGATTCATCTAGGCTTACATTAAGCTCTAAATTATACCATGCTACTCACTGTAGTGTATGTTGTTTTCTATAAAAAGTGAACTATGATATCAGTAGTCAGTGGTAAAAATTAAGTTTTTTCTTTTGCTTACCCTATACCCTTCCATAGCCGATGTTGACCGCATCTGTTGCCAAACTGGTAAATCTTCAGGGCGGTCAACATCGGCTAATGTAGTTAAGTACACCAATGATAAATTAATTTTCTGAGCAATTTCTACAGTTTGCGAAAATACTTGAGCCGTTCCCCACTGGATCTGAGAAAATAACTCTGGTATTAGTTGTCGTAACCCAATCAAGTAATAACCACCATCAAGCGCAGGGCCTAGAACCAAGTCGAAACACTGTAGTTGCTCAAAAGCTGTGGTTAAAATTTGCGAATTCAAGCCAGGACAGTCTGTGCCAATTATAATTACATCTTCTGCACCATTGTCAAAAGCATCAGCAAGTGATCGTATCATGCGTTCACCCAAATCCCCTTCTCCTTGAGTTTGATACACAAAATCCAGACCAAACCAATTTTGCATTAGTTCCCCATTACCACCAGTAAACCGCACTTCTACGGTTATAGCACATGTCTGTTGTAATTTATTTACCTGTAATATAGTATGTTCTGTCATCTGTTTTTGCAGATTCGCAGCACCAATATCACCCAAAGCAGGTATCAATCTGGTCTTTGTTTTCCCTGCTTCTGGATAGCGGGTAAAAATAATTAAATGCTGTTTCGGGCTTTTCTGCAATTTCAACACACGAAATCTTAATAAGAATACCTACCATTATCTGCTGTAGAAGGCTCTTTTGCAGTTCGCATTGCCCCTAAAATTGTGGAGACAAACACACAACGTTTTGCCTTTCCAGCAGATTTACTGGATAGGGTAATCCTCCCTAACGGTGGTTGTTTGACGCTGCCTAAATAATCAAACTGGATACTTCTGACTCCATAAAACTGCTGTAAAGTTGTCTCTTCATCTAAGTGGATAGTATAATCTAAATTATTCCATACAGCATTAGTGATAATAACTGTAGCTGGATGAACTGCCCATTGGGCTATACCATTTTGTTCACGAAAACTAATTTGCCAAGTCAATTTCTCCTTTTTAGCCTGGCTTTGTACTTGACGCATTGCTTGATAAACCTCACCTTGAGCAGCATTAAGACGAAGATTTTTGATAAAAGTAGACCAACTAGTAATTAGAATTGCTGCTAGTATCCCTATTATTAAAATAATAACTAGATTTTCCAATAATGTAAATCCGCTGCTAGATTTATATAAAGATAATTTGTTCTTTCTTTTCTTGATTATCAATAATATTAAAATTTAATTTTAATAATTACGAATTAACGATTTACTGATACACATAACCGCGATCTTGTACTTCAATACTGCCAGTAGCAAAATAAGCTTTGCGATCAGAAGTGTAATTGATACCTGCATTATTATTGATCCAATTCAGTGCATTACCTCAACGACCAGAACTGAAGTTACAGACTAATAACCAAGGTCTGTTAAACCGGACTCTATGTTTATTTTTAATCGTCATTAGACAACTTTTGTTATTAGACTCAAAATTCATTCTTAGTCGGTCTAGATAAGAATGAAATAATGTTTTTGAAACAAACCCACTTGTTGGTAAGGATTCATTTGATAATTTGATTGTAAATTTGAGCAGTAAATTTATTATTGTTATAGCCCATTAAAATTAAAAAATTAAGAAATTTCAATCATTAGCAATCAGATTCATTGACGAATTACAGGAGCAGGAATTGCTGGTGGTGTTGCTGTAAATAATGGAGTACCTAAACGCTGACATAAAGCCTGAAATGTAGTGCTACTGTTACCTAGAACAGTAGTAATTTCTATTCATGGTGCTTGTTTATCACCCAGCCTTCCACTGATACTTAATGTAGTTTGTTTAGTTGCTAAATCTGTATGAATTCTTACGGATTTAGTAAAATCTAAATCTGCTCTATAAACTCTGATTGCTAAACGATAACCATCATTTATTTCGTTAGCTTGAACAATTCGACCAGCTTGAATGTAAAATTGATTATTGACACAACCTTTAGCACTAAAATTACCGTTTTATAAATAGCAATACATACCAGTTACTGATGAAGGTGCTGGGATTTCTGTAGCATTGATTAAATAGTCATCAGGACTATTAGAAATACTTCTAGGTGAAGTAGTATTAGCAACAGCGAGTTGAGATATTATATCTGGTGTTGTAATTGAACCAACTCTCACACCATCACTAAATGTTCTAGCTGCTTGCGGTGCAATTTACACTCGTCTAGCTTGAATTCTGATGGCTGTTGATATCACTAATACTGGTGCTGTGGCAGCTTATAAAAGACAAGCGATAGGCATTCATACTAGTAATTCAATAATTGAAAAATCAGTATCATTTAGAGATATGATTTCTCGCTGTTTTTTTGGTTTCATCATTTACTTATGATTGGCAAATAGCCGGACGTTTATCTTTATCAAAAGCATAATCATTTATTGTTGTTTCTGCACATAATAAACTTTCTACCCATTTATCACCTCGTTCAACTTCTCGAAAATACTCATCTGGTAGTTCAGCAGGTATTTTTAGTAATTTTTGGGAGAATAAGTCAAATAATTGAGATAAAAGCCTGACATCATAACTCCATTGTTTTGCTGGAGGAAGGAGACCTGAAGACATACCATTGTTAAGGCTAATTTTATATTTAAGATCGCTGGTTTGATTGATTATAGATGTGGCATAACTCGCGGTTGAATATGCACTTTTTATCATTTGCATAAAAGCACCACTAATTTTAGCTGCAATAGGACTACTGCTAGGACTCCAGTTTTCCATTAAGCGGACAAAGTTTTCTAAACCCCCGTTATCTTCGGTGGGACGACTGGGATTATCTCCCGCAGCTATGACCAAGTTAAAAGTAGTTTCTGTAGCTATTTGTAAGCAATTATCTTGGTTTTCATGGCTAATATTAAGTGCATTATTTAGATTGCTAGGTGTGCTAAAGGGTTGGTTAATTTGTAAAACTGGTTGCCAAACTCCATTGTTGTCAGGTATTAACCAAGGGATGAGAAAAGAGTTGCCATGTTGATCTTTTGCTAGTCTGGTTAATGTTGTTTCTGATACTGAAAATGCTTGCAAATTATGCTCATCATCTACGCCGTAAATGGACATGGGAGTTGTTAATTCACTAGTTATAATATCTTTTTTAAAAGCCATTCTTCTTAGGTGTGTGGATTAAAGTCGCCTTTAATATAGACAGGTAAATTGGTAGCGAGAATTAAACCTTTTTCTGTTTCTCTGAAGGTATTGCTTGTACCACGAAATATTTTTGTGGGACTGTCCCTACTCATAATCATAATTCCGTTAGGACGACGGGTAGAATCGAGTTTGAAATCTACTGGACTTTCTAATTTTGCTGCTTCTGTAATACCTGCACTAGCATCAGGTAGGGCAGCATCAATGGCAGATTGTTCTGCAAGAGTGCGTTGTGTTTTTCCTGATGAATTTCTCAGTAGTCCATTTACCCAGCGTCCATTAGGATAATATAAATCTTTTTCATAATTCAGTAAATTTGTATAATCACTTACGGTTTTGGTGGGTGCTGCATAGACTATGCCGTTAATGTCTTTCTCTATCCCCACAGCATTAGGTAATGTATCAATATTTTTCACTGTTGTATTGCTAGTGGGTATATAAAAGCTACTAATACAAGCTATAGGTGAGGCATGATTTTGATTGTAATTAGCCGGTTTGTAATTATAAATAACTCCGCATCTTTAAATAAAGGGTAGTTATATTACTTTCAAGCAGCTTAGGTAAATGAAATCGTAGCGATGGATCATATATCGAATATGATTTTATAGTTTGTGCTGGTGCTTGAGGTACTGGCAACATATCCGACCAAATTTGTACAAATGCATCAGTAAAGTCTGTAGTTGCAACATTTGCATTTCTAGGTAAATAAATACCTGTACCTGTAACTACTCTTAAGCCACCAATGGGTGTTTGTAGATTTCCTGGTATTTCCGCTGCTGCATATTCCCAGTCTCCATCTTTATCTGTTGCTGCTAAATCTGCTAGTGTTTGTATGGTGGAAGGACGGGTTTTTATTCCGGTTACCAAATCCCAATTCATGCCTGTAATATTTTGGGTGTCATCCAAATTTGCACTGACAAACCGATATTTATTACTATCCCAGTATAGTTTAGGTAAGTTGTTACCAACGATAGCGCAATGTCCTAAAGATTATTCTACACCAACTAATTCTTTTTGTAGTTTATTAATTGGTGGTACTGGTACAGGGTCTTGCTGATATTCTAACGCAGAAAAACCTTTTGATCCCTTTCTAGATTTCATAGTTAGTATAAATATCGGTAGGAATAGTATTTATTGTAGTGATAGGAACTATAGCAGTGTAGACAAAAAAAGATTTTTTCAATTTGCTGCAAATTTGAAACCAACCATTAATATCTACTAGACTGGCATTTATATCAAAAATACTTTTACAAGCTGCACTCGATTGATTTACCAGAATTCATGGGTGGAGTTCTAGCACGAGTGTATCTATTAATTAGTATTTACCGGAGGATTTCTAAAGTAAATGTTATAAAGGTTATAACTGTCAAATTTACCATTGTTATCTGTATCTAGCGGAAATCTCCAAGCCGTTTCTAGGGTTTCATATTCTTCTATTGGTGTATTAGACTCTTGCAGAATTAATTTGATATTATAATGGGGATATTATAATGGGGGTTGTCTTTGTTTTAGCCAAAAGTTAGAGTTACACGGTTATGTTTGAATTAGCGAGCGCAAAGAACACCAAAAATACATAAAATCTAAAACTCTCTATCATACCACAGAAACAATTTTGCAATTAGGTCTATTGTTGTTTGGTTCTTCGATGCTGTCACTACCATCAATGTCAGAATTTATTTTTAATAAAGATTAATCACCAAATGTATATTCATTTCCACAGGAAACTTCTTTAACATTTCAAATATTTTCATGGCGACATAAAATGCCATTTTATATACTTCCAAGTCTTTATGGCTTATAAGAAAGTTCTTTTTGCATTCCCCATCCTCCCTTTATCATGATCTCACAAAATCGCGTTGCTCCCATTGGGATGCTCCCAGATTTTTTTAGTTAATATTTTATACACTGGATCTAGTAAATACAGTAGTCTTAACTTCCATTGTCTCTGTCTCATTTGTATTATTTGATAATTTGCCATACAAGTAAAGATCAACTTGTTTTCCATCTGTAGATATACAGGCATAAAAACCACCGTCACCTATAAGTCCTGTTGAACAACTGGGGAGTGTGGCTGGAGTTTTAATCCCATCCACTAAAAAGTTATGATCAAAGGTAGTAGCAGAAGTAGGACTGGGACTAGGAACTGTAGTAACACTATTAGGCGTAGGAGTCACAAGAGGAGGAGCAGAACGAATAGGAACGGGATTAGGAACGTTTGAATAACGCCAAATTGAATTTGGCGAATCCCAGCCAGTCCAGCTATTAGATATATAGTAAACAACAGTATATAATCGAGAATTATATACTGAACCGCTTGCAGGATTAGGAACAGGAACTTTTAACCGCAGAACTCCTGTACCTGAAGATATGGTTGTGGTTGGAGATGCAGTAGGAATAGCTACTGTTGTTGCCATTCTAACTTCGTTAGCAATATAATCTAAGGCACGATTTAAGTTAGTACGACGCTCACTATTAAATTCTGCTTTTCGATTTTGTTTCAGTATTCCTACAAATGCAATTCCAACTAAAGCAACCACAATTGACATGATTGCGGCTGCTACTAATACTTCTATTAAAGTAAAGCCTTTGTTAACATCAACATCTGATTTCAGGGTTTTTATGTAAGATTTCATTTCTTTGACTTAGATAATCAATAAATTCTTGCTAAGATATGGTTTTATTAGCTACAACTGGTAGAACTTGTACCATTACCAGTATATTTGCCAGTTCTAATTAAGCCAAGTGGTTTAGATAAAACTAGACATTTTTTAATGTTAGGATTGGCAGAAGGAGAAACAACAACTGTGATCTCAGTTGAGCTATTCCCTAAATAATCAAAATCAATTGTAGTACCTGATGTTGCAAGAGCTACACTGGTTAGTTCGCGATCGCCCGTTAAAAGACAGCTACTACTGGTAGTACTTGTAATTTTCAATGTAGATGTATTCAATGTCACGTTACAAGTTAATGATTTAGCTATTGCCTGTCTTTGAGCTTCTTTCATAGCTCCCTCAATGCTAGTTAGTGCAGAATCCACTTTTTTTCTCTGAGACCAGACTAAGTAACTCGGTGCAGAAAAAGCCATAAGTATACCGACAATAGCTACTATTACCACTGCTTCAAGGATTGTAAATCCCTGATCATTGGATGCACTGGAATGACGCATTGGGTATTACCTCACTAGCGAGTTTGGCTACAATTTTATTACTACTTGGAGAACCGTTGTTATCTTTGACAACTAAATACCTAACCTGCAAAACATTATAAGGCGCAGCATTAAGATTATTATCATTTCGCATGAGCCAAAGTTTCTTACTGGTATCAGGGATGATGTAAGGATTGGCACCTACAACAGCTTCATAAGTGACACTAGTCGCACCTTCAGTAATACTAAATGTTTTTGAACTGTCGATATAAGCACTACCTTGAGTGATTTGCTGCAAATAGTTAGCTAATCCTGTGCTTGCAGAGGTAGCACTACACACTGTATTGCTTCCAACTCTAGTACTTACAGATGGAGCTGGTGAAATTATACCTGGTGTTATTGTAATAGTTGGGCTAGCTGAAGGTATTGGACTAGGTGCGGTAATACTGTAAACATTAGATGATCCTGAAAACTGAATCTGATCGTCCTGTTTTAATCCTTTACCAGATGACAATCTGATTGCAGTCGCACCCACAGTTGGCACAGGAGAAGCGACTATGGGAAATTCATATTGAGCAGCTATATTTCTCACTGTTTCTAAGTCTTTTTCAATCAAGTTGGCTGCGGTTGTGTACTCTTTAGCTTTAGCTTTAAAAGCAGCAGAAATTACCATCATTTGCATTGCCGCTGCTGTGAAAAAAGTTACTATGAGAATAGCAGACAGAACTTCAAGTAAGCTAAAGCCTAATTCTGAATGGCATTTTGGCTTTTTCATAATTATGACTATTCTTGTTGAATTTTTGCAAAAGCAAAAAGTAATAGGTGATGTTCACAAATGATTTAGAATGGCTAATATCTGAACCTAGAGGATGTTTAAAAAGTTAGAAAAGGTATAATTTTGATTATGTATCCCTTACGGGAGTTGGAGGCTCTAGAATATAGGGTTTGACCGATTAATATGAGATACTAGAGCCTCCGGAAAGCTCCGCTGCGCTACTTACCCTACGGGAAGTAAGCTACAGTATGCATTCTCAAACACCCTCTTAATTCACCACATTTCGTTTCCAAGACCTTATAGATTTAATTGAAAGTGGTAATTCACTACTATCTGGTTGAAGCCCAGTTAATTCACTCCAATTTGCTGATTGTCTAACAACTACGTTGCTAGAGTTAGAACCACAACCTGAATCATTACTCCACTGGTTTGCCCAAATAGAACCATTTATGCCCCCACTATTGCCTCCCCCTGCAACCCCGACTGTATAAGTAGGTGCTAAGATAAAAGCATCTACTAGACGATCCCCATTTAGACATATTTCACCACCACTAGGTTTAGTGCCAAAAATTTGAAAATCTGTAGGTAGACAACCGCTAACACTAGCACATTCATGATAAATATCAACGTTTTTACTTGTATTGCCAGATAAAAATATAACTACTTTTTTCCCTGGTGTAATTCTCAATGCTGTTGAACCCCCACTGCTAACTATATCAGTCGCTAAATATACATATCTTGATTGCCCATTAAATGTTATAGGCAAATCAGGTGTATCACCAGTGAGCCGGGGGAGAGTTGTATCAGTATTTATTGTTCCCAAGGAAATAGTACCTGCAACCCGTGGAGTTACAGAATTATTTGCCGGCGCTGGTATTGTTGGCACTGATGGCATTGTCAAATTTGTATACATTGCCGAATACTGTGGAGTGGTCCTATCGATTTCGATATCTGAAAGGGTGACATTACAACTATTAACTAATACATTACCTTGGATTGTATTACCACCTGTACCACTATTAGTATTAGAATCAGCAATCCATACTCCAGGAATGGGAACACTATTAATATTGGGTAAATTAACAGGAATAGCTACCTGTACCCTACTAATAGATTTATTAGCTTTGCTGTTAGCTGTTGAATTAGTTATTCTTCCCTCAATGGTTAATATGCCCATTGCCTGCAAAGTATCATCTCCAGAATCAGCAATTTTATAAGAAACCAGTTTATATTGTCCCTTGGTTGAGTCATTTGTATCAACCAGATTCCACTGGTTTGTGTCGGCATTTCCTTGTATTGTTGTTGTGGATGCTGAACTACCAGTACAAGGGCTGTCACTCATTCCGGGAATAGCTAAGGGATTTGACCAGCTTTTTTGAGATCCAGAATCAGGACAAGTACCAGAAGATGTACGATCTTGAGTACAATCCGGATATCTGGGGAGTAGGCGGTTAGAGTTGAGGAATGCTTGGTAATAGGAAACACCTTTTTCTGCGGCTGCCAGTGACCGCTCTGTTTCTTTTCGGGTTGATGCTAATATTTGATCTCCTTGGGATCTCATCGTCATGGTTAACGCTACTAAGATCATAATTAATCCCAGCGCTACAGCGATTACTATAGCAAATCCTGATTCTCCAGAGTGAAGAAGCAAAGCAATTTTTAATCTGGTGTTCATAATGTTGTTCAGGTTATTGTTAACTACTTGATGACGAAGATATATAAATCGATGCCTAATTATTGCAGAAAACTCAGGTTATGTTCTTATACTGAATTCAATGGAGTTATTAGAAATGAAAGATTGCTTGATCAGACATTCTATTCAAGTATTGAGGCAGCTTTAGTGATTGCAGGCTTGATTGAACTGTGATCAGAAGACAAAGTATTGAGTGTTGATTTATTTCTAGAAAACCCTATTATATTGTTGCGGTTTTCAGTAATTTCACTCAATTTATGGTGTTTGAGGAACGACTACATCATCAATTTTATTAAAAATAAAACCGTATTATGTCATCACCATTATGTCATCACCGTTAAATTAATTACAAAGAGTAAAATATTTTGGCTCTTGCGTTGTTTTTATGGTGATTGAGGAATAATTCTTTATAACCCTTACGGGGTAAGGGTTATAAAGAATTATTCCCTGATTTTAAATGAAATGCCTAGGGAATAAAACTTTCAAGGATTTTGAACCTGTTTTTCCATAAAAAGAACAGAAGAACCAATATTTTTTTGTTGTGATGATCATCTGTCGTTGAGACCAATGAATAATTGTGTACACATAAAAAACAGCAGAACGCAAATATCTGTGCTGCCGTTTTTCAGAGGAAAATGTCTTTCATTTTTCCACAATTTGATATTAACTATCCATTGGTCGTATTATTTTATTAATAAGCCGATATTATAGGTTTATGCCTTTTTTGACAGCTTTAATTTGCTTGCGCTGGCAAGCCAAAAAGCCAGCAGTTGCTAGTAAGCCAAACATAGCTGAAGGTTCGGGAACAGAACGGATACCAGCCACCAAACCAAGGGCAGGTGTTGTTCCATAATTCGTCGATATGTTGTCTAATTTAATCAATATTTGACTGACATAATCGCCCAAAGCGATGCCAAAATCATTGAAGTCCAAAGTAGCCACGTTGATGCTACGTACTGGATTATCTGTAAAATCGCCAGTCTCATAGGTTTGATAATCGAAAGTCTGTCCGTTGATCTCGACTGAAAAGCTATCAGGAAGACCAAGTTCAAATAAAGCCAAGTCATCTCCTAGAGAGTTTAATATTGGATTGCTGAAACCCAATTTCACATAAGCACCAGGAGTCGTCGATGCAAATACAGTAGTAGCAACATTGCCATCAAGGATTGCGCTTTCTACGGAGTTTCCATTTGAGGTTACATTTGCATATTCTAGTAGAATATCTGCTAACGCGTTAGTATCTACTTCTATTCCTCCTATTAATACCACTGCACTTGCAGGTTTAGAGAAAGCTCCCAATCCCAGCATAATACTACTTACCGCTACACCTGTACTCAACGAGCGTAAAGCTTTTTCAGAGAAAAATTGACCTAACTTCTTTAATGTACTCATCTGAATCATTCCTAATTCTATAATTGGGTTGTTTATGCTTGATTGATATGTTATGATGTAGGTATCCAATGAGCAGTACCAGTATTATCATAAACACTAATCAATAAGCTGGTTTATCAGTACAAATACCCTAGAAATGCACTTGTTTACAAGTATAAACAATAAAAATTCCACTTATGTAAACATCGTCATGATTAGGGCTAAACTTCATGAAATCTTTACAGTAAAAAGCCTTGTTACTGGGTTAGGAAAAATATTCAGGTTTGTTTAGATTACTTATGGACTCTGTATAATTAAATTGTCTCTGGCTCTTTTAAAACACTGTTTTTACAATATATTTTTTTTTGCAAAGATAACTGAAAATACATCTTTTTTGCATAGATTTAATATGCTATTGTATGTGCGTATAACTTACTTACGTAACTGTCACAATCAAGTCTCTTGTAGGGTGCGTCAGATGTCGAAAATTTATTAAAATTAACCAATTTAATAAGTCTGACGCACCCTACTAAACCCTACTAATATGTCAGTTGCATAAGTCCTGGTGCATTATCTTGAATAATGAATTTAACTGTGAGTAGAGGGAGTATACAATCAGACTCCCTCTTCACATTAGCTGAATTTAGTAATGATTCAGATTGATGCCTGCTTCTTTAGCCATTGCTTCCAAACCTTTGGTTTCCAAGGTTTTGATAGCTTTTGTGGAAAGTTTTAGTCTTACCCAGCGATTACCACCTGCCCACCAAACTCGCTTGCTTTGCAGATTAGCGTGTTGTAAACGCTTGGTGCGACGGTGGGAGTGAGAAACAGCCATTGCATTATTGGCTTTTTTACTGGTGAGTTCACAACGACGGGACATTATTAGTTATCTCCAAAAGTCTATATCATACAACCTTTCCATTGTATAGGCATAAAAGCCTTGGTGATGGTCATTGGATTTTGGGTTTTGGACGTTCGACAGAGGCTCCCGAACGATTTTGGATTGATTCCACAGATAAATTTGGGGGCTTGTACTTGTACAATCAAAGAATTATTATATCGCTTGGAGTTAAACAATGTTGATCAACATTGAATAATGCCAAGTAAAATCGCGAAATGCCGGATAAAAGTGGGGTATGCTTCATACTTTGATTAAGCAAAGCCCAACTTTTCATATCAATTTTCGATAAAAAACGTCTAAAAAAACTGCTCATCGGTTATTTTACTTGCCACCTGATGCTAAAATCAGTGGTTTTCATCTATATCAGTGGTTTTCATCTATATCTTATTTGTTTGCGGCCTAAGTATATTTTCGTGCAGATAGCATTATTTTTCTGCCCCAACTATCCAGCTATCAAGACACTAAAGACATTCTCAAGCTGGAAAACAAGGAAAATCAGTAATTTTCCGCTGTTTATTTGCAAACTTCTACGGCTAAGTACACTATTCTGAATATTCACGGAAATGCAGAAGACTTGGGCAATATTCAGGAAATATTAAAACAACTACAGAATTTCGGTTTTAGCGTTTTTGCTTACGATTATCGTGGTTATGGTACGAGTCAGGGAACACCTAGAGAAAATTATGCTTATAAAGATATTGATACAGCTTAATAATTATTTAATTTTTAATTAAAATCTTAAACCGGAGCAGATTATAGTTTATGGGCATCCAGTTCGGGGTGGTTCCGCAGTAGATTTAGCATATCGAAAACCTATGGCTGGTTTAATTATTGAAAGTGCGTTTACTTCAGCTTTTGGCGTAGTTGTACGTTTTCCGATTTTACCTCTTGATAAATTTAATATCTTGGATAATATCCAAAAAGTAAAATATCCTGTTTTAGTTATACAGGGTAAATTAGATGATATTCTCCCTTTTGAGCATAGTGAACAGTTGTTTGCAGCTATAAATTCACATAAGCTTTCTCTGTCGGTAGAGGATGCAAATCATAATGATTTGTCTTCTGTTGCAGGAGAAAAATATGGAAAAACTTTCCGAGAGTTTGCTGATTTAGTGTCGCAAAATTAGAGGATATCTGAAAAGTTGGGATTTGAGTAAAAGGATGCCTGAAAAGTATGCGAAAGGTATATTGTGTACACACAAGTCCTACCTGTCTTCGTTTCAGCTTATTTACCCCCCTAAATCCCCCAATTATGGGGGACTTTGAAAATTCTTATGATCCCAGAATTGAGGGGTTCGGAAGCGGTTCAGTTTAGATAGGGTTGGTTTTTGTCAACCCAACCTACATCTATAGCTTGGTGTATTTTTTAAAAAATCATTACAGCCCCAAATTCTTCCATTATTTCTTCTCTCATGGAGCACAAACTGGGTGCACCTGCTAGAAAGTCTCTGAATTGTAATTTTTTGTTCTCTAAAATCCTTGATAAAATCACGAATATCAGCAATGATATTAATCTGAGATTTTAGTGATTTTAACATTCTACTAGTAGAATCAATGCCTTGTTTGGCAGCTTTGCGAGAATCAGAAACCATTGGACCTTCGGGAGTTTTTTTAGCTAAACGTAGTTCCTATTTTAATTTTTCATATTGAGTTTTGAGGATTTCATTTTGTTTTTCTAGATTTATACATCTGCGAGTTACATCATCTTCACTACTATTATCAATAGTTTCTCCTAACTGATGCTGTCGCTCGATTTCTAAAAGTCTTGCTAAATCCCCTTCTTCATAGGCTTTACTTATTTCATGATTTCTGTATGAGACTTATGGGTTTCACTATCTTGTACTTTATCTGGATGAAAGACTTCTGCTAATTTCAAAAATGTCTGGAGAATTTTTCTAGAATCTTCTGTTCTACTAGCAGAAGTAGATTGTATTTCCTGTTGTGAGTCCCAATATTGATGACGGTTTCTATTGGTTTCATTTTCCTCTGCTTCTGGGTTCTCAAATAGTTCGTCTAGTTCTGGATCTTCCCCATCTTCTTCTCCATGAGCAGATTTTGTACTCATTATTCCTGTCATTTGCAGGTTCAAGTAAAGTGATTCTATGTCTAACATTTCTTCTGTTACTGTACCTGTGCTGAGGTTAAATCGCCAAAGATGCAATAGGGGAATATCTGCTGTGGCGTCTGTTGATGACCCACTCTTTAATACGGTAGTAGAACTCATCCGACAAGCAATAAGTATTACTTCTTCTCCTTCTTCGTAGGCGTTAACGGTGTGGAAGACTTAGCAGCAAGGACTTTCAAACCAACGGATATTGCTCTTGTCTCCATGACGTGGGACAATACCAAAACGACTCGGGCGAGCGCTCTCAAACATCATCATAGGTTCTCCCCGTTGCATCTTTTCTAGGCTGAATGTCAGGGGTAAATCCATGAAAATGGTGGAATTCTCAGTAATGGCAAAATCATGGATCATTATAGCCATTGGTATTTCAATAGGTACGGTTCGCAATAATTCACCTTGGGGGGAAACTATCCCATATTGTAGGTAAGGTGGTGCAAAAAAGTAGCCAGAGAACATCATTTCCCCGGTAACTGGATCTACTTTAGGATGGGCAGTAAAAGGGGAATTCAGTTTGTTCTTGAAGGTGTATTCATCAATAGTTTCTAATTCAGGAAGTCTTATATTGTGGGGCGCTCCTCCTTCCCACAGTGCTAAAAATTGTCCGGCGTGCCATACTAAGGATGTATTGGCGGTGTTTTTGCCTGATCCGTATGGGTTGTTAGTTTGAGGTGGTTCTAAAATTCCACTCCAAATAGCTTTGCCTATTTCGTGTTCAATATTCCAGCCTGTAGTGCGGACATAACGGTTGCGATAGGTGGCTTGACCGTTGTTAATTTCAACCCCATATAACATTCCATCACCATCAAATCAGTGATACTGACCAATGGGTGAATGTTGGGGATTCGGTCCATTGCGGACAAACATCCCGGAAAGGTCGGGGGGTAGTTCACCAATGACTTTGAGGGCTTCTGTGGTCATTTCCTGGCCAACAGGGGAAAAGTTGCCATCAAAATATGGATTTACTGTGGTTGTTACCATTGTTGTTGTTGAGTTTTATGACGGTACTTTCTTTAATATAGCCATACCAGATTCTCTACCTAGATCCCCGAATAGGAAAATAGAAAATGAGCTTAACTCTTTACCTACTCCGTCATGGAGAAACAGAATGCAGTCGTAATCATGCCTTTTGCGATGCCATAGACTCAGAATTAACTCCTGAAGGTGTAGAAATGGTAAATGCTTTTGCTGCTGCATACAGTTCTACCTCTTGGCAGGCAATTTTTTCTAGTCCTATGCAAAGAACTATGGAAACAGTAAAACCCATATCTAAGGCTATAGGAATACAACCAGAATTGCGAGATGGTTTCAGGGAAATTAACTATGGTCAATGGAAAGGAAGAACTCCAGAAGTGATTGATTATATCCGGTGGTCAGCCGACCCTGCTTGGTATGCGCCCAATGGCTGAGAATTAGCAGTAACAATTGCTTCTCACGCTATGCAGGTAATTGAAGAAATTAAGCATCTTTATAGCAGCGGTAATGTTTTAGTTGTCACCCATAAGGATAGTGGATTAAATAACCTGTAACTCTGGTTAAGGGGTGTAATTCCATTG
>CAKZGI010000097.1 GCA_936914905.1 uncultured Trichormus sp.
TCCAACATACTGCCAATTTATTGACGGTTATACAAACTTGTCGCCCTCAAGCACTTTCTCTAATTGAGTTTTTTGACCAACCTATCAAAGGGATGGTTAACTCTGCTTTGCAGACACCTTCTTTAACCCCTCTAGCTTAGGCCTGAATCCTTACCTTTCCTGGAACAAAACAAAAAAGTGATTTAGATGTTCCTTTACCAATAGGAATGGAAGACGATGCTTACTTACAAACCTTGGCTAATTACCTACCAGATTTATTATCGGAAATTAAACCGGATATACTATATCCTATGATGCTGGAGTTGACACCCACATAGATGATAAACTCGGCAAACAGGCCCTAACAGACACAGGTGGTTATCCAGTAGCTTGCGTCATTGGTGGAGGTTATGCAGATGATATAAAATCCCTAGTTTGGAGACATTCCCTATTACATCGAGTAGCTAGTCAAACCTACCAGGAATTTCATCTCTAACTCCAAAAATCAATCAAATTCTTCTCTGCACTTCTGCGTGAGCAAAAAATCCAGGAGCATTCATGCCAAGTTTACCAAGAAACAAAAACATAGAAACCTGGGGATACACCTTAATAAATTCCACAATCGATAATTTAATTCGCCACTTTGAAGGTAAAGAAACACTGGAATCATACCCGGAATTTAGAGAACGGCGAGAACGCGCTCAAGAATTAATATTTGAATGTGTAGGTAAACAACCTACCCTATTTTATATTCGTCGTCAAGGTGCTGCAAAAGAAAAAGGAGAAGGAATTTGGGATTTAACAATAGCTACATATGTACATATGAAAGTGAATTTCCATTACCCAAAAGACTCAAAGAGTTAAATAAAACTCTAGGATTTAGAGCCGCAGTCAAAAAAAATGGCTCTAGAGGGTTGAAAATTCTGTCAGCTTATTGATTACAACGCTCACGGGGACAAGCCGATGCTTATGCTTTAGCAGCATCCTTGCACCTAGTTCCAAATCATCATTATCCTATTGATCTTGCTCCCAAATTATTGGCACAAATAGCCAAGATTCCAATATGCGGTAATCATGTACCGACAGAAGATCAATTACAAGCATGGAAAGCATTTTTAAAAGTTTAGGAAAGAATTGCTAAGGCCAGACAATTTTGTGTATATTGCATCAATTACAAATATAGTAAAAATAAAAGAGAAATTGCCGTAGGAATTAATACCAACTCAGCCACCCTTAATGGGTCAGAAGAGAACTCTTTAGAAAGAGTAAACTTTTGGGAACGAGTAAAGCAGGCAAAAAATCAAGATATAAAATTTTCTGATTCTATTCCCACAGAAAAAAATCGGCGCAGTAGTCGTCAATTAGGAACTTTTGAAAAAATTGACGCAAAACATAATCTTATAAATATCAGAATAGAGCGAGACTTAGTTGAATATATAGAAACAGGAAATTATCAAATACCAAAAACAGGATATTTATCTTTTGATGCTGCTGGTGATATCAAACAGATTGAACGTAAAGAAAAAGCCTTAGAACAGTTAAGACGAGGACGCACACAGAATCCCTATTGCACACAGAATCCCTATTTAGGTGACTTCCTATTTGATGCTTCCCAGGCCAGACCTATACAAGAAACTCTCAAACTTAAAGCTAAAGATTTGTTATCATCTGCTGCAAATTCAGGTCAAAAAGCACCTGTGGAAAAGGTACTCGCAGCGGAAGATTTAGTTTTAATTCAAGGACCACCAGGAACAGGTAAAATTACTGTAATAGCCGAAATTTGCTATCGAATTGCTTTAAGGGGTGGACGTACGTTAATTACATCTCAAGCTAATTTAGCAGTTGATAATGCCCTAAGTAGATTAGTTCATAATCCTGTAATTCTGGCTGTTAGAAAAGGAAAAGCTGAAAAAGTTGGGGAAGAAGGACACGCATTCTTATAAGATCAAGTAATTGACAGATGGCTATAAAATACCGCCACCGATTGCGAAAATAATGTTGCTTAACGACAAGAAAATATCCAAATTATTCGTAAATTATTAGTATCGGAACAACAATTTGGGGAATATTTTCAAGCTGAATCAGAATTCAGTCAACAACAAGATGAATTCAAAAAGGAGAAGGAAAATCTAGATACAATCCGTAAAGATCAAGAACTTGTCTACAATGAAGCCTTAACCCAAAAAGCTGCAATCGAATCCTTAACTAAAAATTGCGACAAACTGCTAAAATCGAGAGAAAATATCAATTGGGATACTTCAGAAATTAAATAATTTAAACCACTTCTTGAACCCTGTCAAGAAGGAAATAATCAAGTAGAAGATTTCCGTGAAAATGTTCATCAGGCGATTAAATATACAGATGTACTTGGCTTTGTTCATGCTGTACGTGGTGTATTTGGTTTAGCAGTTTGGTTACGTGAAACTATAGGAACAGAGATTTCTGAATTTAAACCAGCATTTATTTATGCTAATGATGCGACTATAGCTATCTCAGAAGATGCGACTATAGCTATCTCAGAAATAGCTATATTAGTAAATATTTTCAAACATAGTTCTACATATTTACATCAGTTACATAGAGAGTATCAGCAGTCTCTAAATCAACAACAATACTTGTAACCAACTATTAAAATGTGGGAAAACTGTAAACGATAAATTGATTATATTATCGAAGCATTCATAGAATGGAAAATTACAGGTTATACCCATCTTTATCAATTGTTAAAAGATTGTCAGCAATCTAATTTGCCACTAACTGATAATATGCTGAATCTTCCACTAGGTTTAGTGATACTTGCCAATAATTTAAAGTTACCACTCATACCAAGTAATTACCAAATTAAACTACCATATTGGCAACAATTAGCAAAATTAATCTCTTATGAGATAGAGGGTAAATTTAGTGATAGACAAGGTAATCAGCATAATTTTAGTTATTTTTTACAACAAAATTTCAGTCAAATACCCATAGTGCGATCACTTTTTGATAGCACAAAATGGCAAGAAATTTATCAACAGTTTGAAGATTATCAATTACTCACCTCTAAACAACGGAAATTACTAGTTGAAAATACCCAATTTTTCTTAAATAAACTGAAAAAAACCTACAGCACAGCTTATGAATTAAATAACCTTGATTCTACTTTAACTCGAATTACACAAGAAGTATTAGATATTAATCTAGCAAATACCCGTCAATGCGTTTCAGAAATCAAAACCCAAGCCGAAGAAAAACTTAATATTCTACATAAACAAAAACAACAGTTAGATAAAACCCCCAACAATGATATTACACAAGAACAAATTTTGGAAACTCAATCTCAGCTAGAAAAAGCTAGTCAAGATGCTAACTTCCAACTTATAAAAGTTGTCAATATCTTGGAAGAACTGAATAAAGAACCAAAAATACCAGCCCAATTACATAATCTCACGCAACAATATTTAGCCACACGATCAAATATTCTGGAACTGCATCAAGAATTTGCCAAGCAAGTTAAGTTGTGGCAAAATAGCATAATTTAACTTGAAATATTGATTCCATTACTAAAACCTTTTACTCTCTTAGACTTAGAGATTATCAAATAATCTCTAAATAAACAATTACTGCGACTTAAAAAAGAAACTAAATCTGCCCTACAAAAAATCAAAAAAGCACAGACTAAAATAGATGAATTAGAACAGCAATTACAACTACAAACACGAGTTGCTTTAATCATAGAACGTAATTGCTGGGAAATAGTATGGCAAGAAATACCTGATAAATTCGAGCCGAAAAACCTAGAAACTGATTTATTTAACCTAGCTTTCTTAAAGCTAGTTGAAAACAGGTTTTATATTTGGCAACAACAACTAGAAGATGAAGAAAATTATCTGCAAAAATATCAGACTTTTATCCAAGATTGGATTAAAAAACTACCTCAACCTTCAGAACGTGATAGTAAAGATGTGAGACGGATTTATTTAGATAATGCTAAGGTAGTTGGTATCACCTGCGTTCAAGCTGCAAATTACAACTTCTCTGAGGAATTCCAATCTTTTGATGTTGTCATTATTGATGAAGTTAGTAAATGCACTCCTCCAGAATTACTAATTCCCGCCTTAAAAGGTAAAAAATTAGTCATGGTGGGAGATCATCGACAACTACCACCCATGCTGGATACTAGCACCGTTGAAGAAGTTGCTGCCAAAATTGGACATACAAGAGAAGAAATGCCATTTTTAGAGGAATCATTATTTAAAAGTCAGTTTGAAACTGCTAATTCAAGCATTAAACAAATGCTAAATACCCCATATCGAATGCACCCAGACATCATGGGAGCAATCAATCAATTTTATTATGGTAAATTAGAATGTGGAATTTCAGAACCTGATAGTAAAAGCGCTCATTATCTAGCAGGGGAAATAATTAAGCCAGAACACCATCTGATTTGGGTAAAAACGCCCAGAGAAAATATATTTTAAGAAGAACGTTTGCGCAATTCATTTTTTAATGTTAAAGAAATTGAGATCATAGAAAGAATATGTCAGCAATTCGAAAATAGTTGGAGTTATAAAGTTACCAACCGTGAACCCAAAAGGAAAATAGCTGTAATTACATTTTATGGCGCTCAAATCAGAAAAATTGATGAACGTTTACAATCTAAGCTTTTCCCTTCATTGCAAATTAGAACAGGTACAGTTGATAGGTTTCAACGAATGGAAAGACCAGTTGTAACTGTCAGTATGGTGCGGAATAATCATCAGGGAGATGTGGGATTTGCTCAAAAGCTAGAACGGGTAAATTTGGCTTTTCCCAGCACGCAAGAACTACTGGTAATTGTCGGTTATCACGATTTATTGACCAGCAAACCAGGTACAGTTGGTGGTGTGTATTCGGAAGTTGCCAATATTGTAAGTCATCATGGAGCTTTTGTTGATGTTTCTTCCTTAGAATGCTAAACCAAACCTATTGATGAGAATCTCAAAAAGGCTGTAACAGAAATTGAGGAGCAAAGTGCTGGTTTATCACTTTTAGCTCCACGTAAATTTCGCTATAGTTTGCGTCAAAATACTGTAGAGTTAACTATGAAATAACGCCGGCAATTTAACGTACTGGAAGAATTCATCATCCCTGCTGGTATTGAATTTGATCCTCCTCCAACAGCCAATGAATTAGCTTCTGTACTTGGGGTTAATTCTGTATTTGTAAACAGCACTGTTGCAACTCTTCAGACATTACAAACCCTGGCTGTAACATCACCAATTACAGTTACTGAGGAAGGGCGTTTATTTTATGAGAGAGGAACTGTACCCCAGCCACCATACTCTGTTCAAATTTATGCTGTTACTGACTTCTTAGGTGGAAATATTACCTTTCAATCTGAATCATTAAATGATGTTACAGTCAACTTACCTGATTTAGCAATATTTGTAAATATTGAAAATAAAATCAACAATATTTCTTCCTTAAGTCTTCAAAAAATACAGAAAATTATTCAAAATTCAGGTTTGGCGTTTCATGTACCAGCAGACGGGAAAATAGTTACTGCTTTTAAAGCAATACCACCAACTCAAACCTTTTGGAAAACCATATCTCTATTTGTGATATTCAATACACTGGAAGAAAAATTGAGTATCCAAATCAGAAGCGGCAAGAAAATTTTAGAATCAGGATCAAATTGGCTAGAATCAATACTAAATGAACGGAAAATATCCTTGCGGTCATTATGTAAATTATCAGAGGAAGCCATCAATTTTGAGCTAGAAACAATTCTGAATCAGAAAAATACAGAAATAGAATTCAGACTAGAGAAGATTCGTCAACAGACGTTAGAAACTGCACAGAAAACAGTTACAGCAGTGCAGTTACGTAATGGACAAATTGCTGAAGCTCTTTTAGAGGTTTTAAATTCGGGAAAACATCAAGTTCTCATATATTATCCTTGGATAAATCAGGCTGTTATCGATGATAAATTTATAAATCTGCTACAAAAATTAGTAAATCGTGGTTTGGGTATTTTAATTGGCTATGGAACTGCGCGACGACAATAAGACGAACAACAACCAATACCACCGCAAGTTCAGGATAAATTACAAGCAATAAAAACACCTGAATGTTTACCATGTATACAGATTTTTTGGTTAGGAAATCCTCATGTTCGAGAAGTAAGAGTCGATAGAGAAATTTATCTTTGCAGTTCTCATAATTGGCTTTCCTATCGAGGTGATCATCTACCACGGTATGAATCAGTTTATAAGGTTAGAATTCCTGATCAAGTTCAAGAAGTATATCAATTTCTCGCTCATCGCTACCAATACCACTCTCAAGAATTATGGAAAAATGCTTTACAAAATAGTGATTTTCAACTAGCTGTAGAAGCCGTATGTATTTGGGATGCGTTGGCTATGACAGACTTGGGAATTAAATAAATAGAAGAAAATAACTGGCTGGAACTTTTACCTGTATAGCTAAATCTTGTACATCAAGGAATAAGGACAAAACACTTATCAGATATATCACTAAGTTTACAAACTTCCCTTTTATTGTTAAGTCAGATTTCAAGTGAAGAGACTTTCATTGATTTATTACATCAGGGATAGCGTGAAGTTTTGCAGACTATCGCTCAACAATATCCTCAAATAGTTGTCAACTTACTCAGCGGTGAAATATGGGCGCAATTTATCCGCCTCAAAATTGCTCAACCAGATGAATCACCATATAAATTTATATTGAAACAAACAACACATCGGAAGCAAGAAAAAAAACCCAGAACAAAAAAAGGATAGCAACTAATCAATTAATCACATCAGCATTTATCTGCGTTTATCTGCGGTCAATTAATCTAATCCTCAATTTTACACAATTACTGTGATGCAAAAAATCGTCTAACTCGATACAATTGATTGAAATAAGGAGAGCCGAGGGAAAAAAAGTGGTCTTAACAAAAGGCTTTGAAATTGAGATGTATACTGGCACGCCTCAAGGTGAAATTGTCGGACTCTCCGACCAAATCATCACAGATCTACCAGGATTTATGCGGGAGCCAGATAGCCGCAACGTAGAGTACATAACTAATCCATCTACCAATTATGAATCTCAATTGTGTGGGTTACTGCGTCCTCGGCAGGAGTTACGTAAGTATTTGCAGCGATTGAACAATTACACATTAATACCAGGCAGTACCCTATCCTTGGGTGGAAGCGATCACTTTCATCGTTCCGACCCAACTAACCCCTATCATGACTACATTGAGCAAACCTACGGCACAAAAGTAGTCACTGCCAGCGTACATATTAATATTGGCATCAGCGATCCAGAAATCTTAATACGTGCCTGTCGAATTATTCGCCTGGAAGCACCTTTATTCCTTGCCCTGAGCGCCTCATCACCATTTTTAGATGGAAAAGCCACAGGCTATCATTCCACCCGTTGGGGACTCTTCCCTCAAACCCCCAATCATGTACCCTTATTTGCCAGTCATGCCTATCATATTCAATGGGTAGAAGAACAGCTAAAAGCCGGAACAATGCAAAACGTCCGGCATTTGTGGACATCAGTCAGACCAAATGGCGATCGCCGTCCTTATTATTTAAATCGTCTAGAACTGCGAATTTGTGATTTAGTCACAGATCCCATTTCGTTATTAGCAATTACTGCCCTCCTGGAAGCACGATTGCTACAAATTATAGACAACTCCAACATCGACCCCCTCACCCAAAGCAGTTTTTCCCCAGAAGAACTAATTACCTTAACCACTAAAAATGAAATGGCAGCAGCCACATCCAGTCTGGATGCCCAATTGCAACATTGGCAAGATGGTAGTACCATACTCGCCAGAGACTGGGTCGCCCAACTATATCAAGAAATTTGGGGTATAGCCAAACAAAAAGGCTTCAGTTGTTTCCTTTCCCCCATACAGAAAATTCTCCGCGAAGGCAACGAAGCCCAACAGTGGTTACATCTACACAAAATTGGTGTTGATGCCCAGCGAGTCATTAACCAGGCAATTATCGCCACCCAACAACGAGAACAGGAACTAGAAAAGAAATTGTGTTCTTCTTTGCTTGCTTAGAGGCTATTGAGAACTGGGGATTGGGGATTGGGGACTAGTGACTGGGAAGAAAGTGACTGGGAAGAAGAAGAGAAATTTCTCTTCCTACCCCCTCTTTTTTTCTCATTTTTGGTTTTAAAAATCTAATCTTTCTCCAGAGATTAGTGCTTATTAACAAAACCTATAAGTCATCTCTCTCTGTCTAGGGGTAGATTTTGTTTTATATCGTCATCAATCCTTATATTTTCCCCTTACCTACTAGTTTTTGAATTTTGAATTTTGAATTTTTATATGCCCCAGATAGTCTTAGTTAACCCACAGATTCCACCAAATACAGGTAATATTGCCCGTACTTGTGCCGCTACAGGGACGGAATTACACCTAGTTGGTCCTTTAGGCTTTGAAATTAGCGATCGCTACCTCAAAAGAGCAGGTTTAGACTACTGGCCTTATGTCAAACTCGACTATCACGAATCTATAGAAGCATTCCAAACCATCCATCAGCAGCGTGGCGGCAGATTGTTAGGCTTTACAGTCCGTGGCACTTTTAACTATATCAATTATCAATTTCAAGCCGATGATTGGCTATTATATGGCAGTGAAACCACAGGCTTACCAGCAACTGTTCTCACTACCTGTGACTCCACACTCTACATACCCATGCATGAACCGGGAGTTCGCAGCTTGAATCTATCCGTCAGTGTAGCTATCGGCTTATTTGAATCCCGCCGTCAGTTAGGCTATTTAACTTAAGTTCCGCAGATAGCAAAGCAATAATATTAGGCAAATTGTTTACAATAGTTAAAAACTATTTAGGTATAAAAACTCATAGAGGTTTAAAAATAATAGCCATAGATAAAAGGCCAAAAAGCCCATCTCATAAATCTTTTACCATCTAAAACCTCAACTTGCAACTGGTATAGTCATATCTAAAATATTTAAGTGATCTCCGAAAACATCCAGCGATATTACGTAAACTAATCATTGGCAGGGTCAAGTCCCAATACCCTCCCTACCTAAGTAAAAAAACAAGATTAGTTGAATGAGAGATATATAAGAAATTTGTATATTAGCTTTGATTCCTAGTGAATAGTCAATGATAGATTTTAGTGAATCCAAATTCTTTCTAGCCTGGAGATGAAATCAATCAAAGCATTTACTGGAAGGCATTTTAGCTATTTGTATCCTTAGACACAACTATAGGACTCAAAAATCCTTGGTAATGTGTACGGTTGTTTTTTAGGGAAGAAACAACGTAAAGTCTCGAGTTGATAAGACGGATTGAATAAAAAAACCTAGAAAATATCTACAGCAGGAACATCGTTTTGTCAGAAAACGGCGCAGACTAAATAAATGCCAACAGCTAAATTGGACCCAGCAAAGCTATCATATTTGTCTGGATCCCGCTGGAAAAGCAAAATCAGCAACGATAACTGTCAACAACGAACAATCCTAGATTTTATGAGGAGTGGTGACAGACAAGTCAATACAAAAATTTTAAGGTTTACAAACAAGTATGAACTTGTCTAAATCAGAGAAGCAGGTTAATCTTACCTAAGTATCTCTGGTGAAAGTGATCTTGATATATCGTTTGATGTGATTTCAATCATGGATTAATATCCAACTAAAAAAAATCAAGGTCAATTAAGCGAAGCGTGATCATAGGAGGTCGTCTTTGAAACGAGCATTGAAAAAGAGAGTAAAGGCTGTGTTGAACAATAACCCCAACAGCGATACTGCCCCGGTCGAGCAGTTAAATGAGACAAATCACAAAGCAAACCGCCGGGCTAGAACCCAAGCCGCTATGATAGGCTTGGCAATCTCAATGGGCGCAACCAGCCTTTTGGTGACTCGACAAAGCGATCAAGCCCAAGCAGCCGCTCCTGTTGGCAGTCAAAAAGCAGCCTCAACGATTCCTGCTGTTTCTGACACTGATATAAAATTTGCCGCCACCAAGCTGAAGTCCCAAGCAGTCTCTTCAGCGAGGTTGCCTGAAAATCCTGTTATTCTCGAACCAACAGCAGTTTCGCAAGTGCCTGGGCTTGAAGCTAAATGGCCAATTACAGTCAACGAAATGGCTGTCCAAATTCCTACATCAGAAGCTGAGAAAAATGCTATCTACTTGCAATCCCAAGTAGATCAGCGATTGAAGACTAACTCAGTTCAATCCAGATTACAAACAGCTAACCAATTACCTGAAATCAGAGTACAACAACTATCCAGCAGTCAAGGTGTTGCAGGCTCTCAACCCACAAAAGTAATTATTGTGGAATCACCAAACACAGTCAGCAATGATGTTGATGCACAACTGAAAGCGCAACAAGAATTTGCCCTGAATCGCTTACAGGAAAAATCGAACCGATTAAAAAATAGTTTAGCCGAGTTGCGGTCTGACGAAACTCAAAAGCTAACACGAACTCGTAAGATTGAAATAGCACAACCAACAACTATAACTGACAAAACTGTACCAGCACAGTTAGAAGAAGCGACAGATAGCAGCCAAGCTAGTTTGATATCCAGGTTAAAAGAGGAAAAACAAACAAGTGGAGGAATACAGAAGGTAACATCATCTGCACCAGCCGTACCTAAAGTTGTTGCCCAATCATTACCTAAAGTTGTTGCCCAATCATTTGGGACAACCTATGAAGTCAGACCTGGAGATACATTAGCTGAGATTGCCAGTAATTACGGTATTTCAGTCTCAGAACTAGTTAAAGCTAATAATCTAGCAGACCCTAATCAATTACAAATCAGTCAACAACTGATTATTCCCACAGCTAGAGCAGAACGGAGCAGTTACGACCAGTCAACTGTAGCAGTTCAGCGTACTTTCGTCCAGTCCAACAATATTGCCACAGTTGCTAGTTCTCCTGTTAACAAACTTGATTTAGATGCCAATCTACCTCAAGTCTCACAGCCATCAGGAGTGAGAAATACCAACACTGCTGTTATTTCTATTCCCGCAGTTAAGGAAAATCAATTTCAGGTCAATACTCCGACTGCTACTACCAATGGCGTTAGTATTCCTGTCCCTGTAGCTCACAATAATGAGCTACAGTCAGGAGAAAATGACCTCTCTTCCCCTATCGCTTATGGTGTGGGTGGTGAAACTCCATCACGCGATCGCGTCACCAAAATCCCAATGGCTCAAAAACAACGTCAAAAGGTAGCCAAGGTCAAAGGTAACGAACGTCTCCGCAGCTTACAAGCAGAAATTGAGAGACTACGCGAAAAATATCGCCCTAAAGAGTCTGGTGTAACTGTACAAACAACGAGTGCAAGCGATGATGCCACAGCGCCAGTTGTAATCGAAACAGGCAATCACTTTGCCCCCTCTAGAGTTAATTCTCAACGGAATGCAGTAGCAATTCCTTTACCAACACCAATACTACCCAGTTACAGAGAACAACCTGTTAAGCCCCAATTGCGTGCCGCTCGTCCCATGAACGAGCCAATTAACCCAGAATTCCTGCTCAATCAAACAACTTCATCTGGTAATTTTGATCGCAATAACTCATCTGGCATCAAATTGGTTGTTCCTTCTGCTGGTGTTAACTCGACCGACTCCTTGGGTAAATTGCGAGGAACCAGAGTATCCCCAGCATTACCACCATTGGCTGCCGTTGATTTATACCTGCCTAAAAATGTTGACCAAAATAGTAATCCTCAATCTACCTCGTCAGCATCTTACATTTGGCCTGCTAAGGGTGTTCTCACATCTGGCTATGGTTGGCGCTGGGGCAGAATGCACAGAGGTATTGACATTGCTAACGGTGTAGGCACACCAATTCATGCATCTGCTCCCGGTGTGGTAGAAAGAGCAGGTTGGAATAACGGTGGTTATGGCAATGTGGTTGATATCCGTCATACCGATGGGAGTATGACTCGTTATGGTCACAATAGCCGAATTTTAGTGCAAGTAGGTCAACAAGTGGAACAAGGTCAAACTATTGCTGCTATGGGTAGCACTGGTTTTAGCACTGGACCTCACAGCCACTTTGAAGTCCACCCAGCAGGTAAGGGTGCAGTGAACCCAATTGCGTTCCTACCATCACAGGCACGTCTATAAAAGCCTAGCTGTTTGTTAACTAAGTAATTGTCTTGTTCGTGGAGGGAGATTTGCTCCCTCTTTTATTTTGGAAAAAAATTCTGATTTGGGAATTGCCATAGCCAGAATTGTATGCTATCTTAATATAAGTTGATAAAACCACACGGCTCAGTAGCTCAGTTGGTTAGAGTACGGGACTCATAAGCCTGGGGTCGTCAGTTCAAATCTGACCTGAGCCATTTTAACAATCCATGGATCACTAACCGCAAATCTATCGGGATTAACACAGATATTGAATCTATGTTTCCTTATAAGCAGCAATAGTACAAGCACGCACAAGGAAAGAAAGTAAACTTTATCATTCACCTAGTTGAGATTTTATTCTTTGGGTGAAATAAAACCAAATTTGGTAAAAATCCAGTGATACCATTCTTGATGATTACTCACAAAAGTTCAAGGAAAGAAAGTAAACTTTATCATTCACCTAGTTGAGATTTTATTCTTTGGGTGAAATAAAACCAAATTTGGTAAAAATCCAGTGATACCATTCTTGATGATTACTCACAAAAGTTAATGCTGATTTGGAATCAGCAGTATGCGCCATTTTAGGAATAAAACATCAATTATGATCTTTAAATATTAAAATACTTACACAAATATTCTAAAGAATAGCTTTCTAAATTGGGAAAACATTCTTTAGCCAGAAGTCAAGTACAATCGAATTGTAAATTTTGCTCAGTTAAACCAACTTGTTTAAAACTCCGCTTGAGGATATCTATATCATGATCTGCATAGTGACAGATAATTCTTTTATATTGAACAATAGTTAGAAATTCTGCCAATAAGGTTTTTAGACTTTTGAGATGTAAAACTTTTTGAAATCGATGGGAATTACCATCACAAAAACCTTCATAAATTACCAGAGATTAGACATCTTGCAGAATTAATTTCATGTTATAATCCGGGTTGTCTTTATTTTAGCCAAAAGTTAGAGTTACACGGTTATGTTTGAATTAACGATCGCAAAGAACACCAAAAATACATAAAATATAAAGGTCTCAATCATACCACAGAAACAATTGTGCAAGAGGTCTACTATTAATAGTAGCTACTTCACTTAAAATCGGGTTGCCTTCCGTATCTAAAACAACAAAATCCATACTATCTTACTTGTAAGTAATTTTTTTGGTGCTTGTCATAATTAGATCATAAACGATAAAATACCAAGTAGGCAATTAATACAGGCAATCATTACGACTTATAAGGTACGAAATAATACCTGTACAGATGCTAATATTCTAATTAATGTAAATAACGCTTTATAGCCTCTATCTTTCTCTTTTCGTCTTTGATGCTTTGCATATTTTCACGAAAAACCTTACCAATCATCTAAAATGGCGTATCAGTTCAGCAACAGACCAAGCCTGAGCGATTGTACCCCTGGATATATGCGGTGCATCACCATCAAAAATTTCCGAAATTGAACCCAGACAAGCACTAGATAAGAAGTGATCTAAAAGCGGTTGCCAGTCAAAAGGTATGGGTACTTCCGGGTAAAAACGCTCCCAAGACCGGACATAAGAGCCAATCAACCAAGTCCAAACGGTACCTTGATGATAAGAGCGATCGCGTTTATGGGGACTACCCTCACATTTTCCTACATATTCTGGATCACTGGGATCTAAACTACGCAAACCGTAAGGAGTCAATAATCGAGAAGTTGCCAAATCCAAAACTTGACGACCTTGCTGTTGAGAAAAACCGGAATGATGTAAAGATAAAGCCAAAACTGCATTGGGGCGAATTTGCGAATTCCGGCGATCATTTGGGTCAATGAAATCGTACAAATAACCTAGTTGTGGATTCCAGAACTTTTGCAACGAATTTTTTACTTGTTCTGCTTGCCGTGCGTAGCGTTGTGCTTGATTAGTCAAACATAAAAAATTACCTGCATCTATTTGGCTTAATCGTTCTGCCCACTGACTCAACCAACATAAAGCCGAATACCACAGAGCATTGATTTCTACTGCTTTACCGCAGCGGGCTGTAACAGGTAATCCTTCCACCAGTGCATCCATCCAAGTCAAAGCCACACCATTAGCATCCCAAGAAATTAGCCCATCAATGGCATCAACTTGGATATTGTAGCGAGTACCACCAATAAAAGCTTTGTGAATTTGCTGCACAACTGGAAATTGCTCTAGCAAAAACTGCCAATCTTGAGTAGCTTCTAAATAAAGTCCTAAAGTTTCAATCCACCACAAAGCAGCATCAATGCTGTTATAAAAAGGTTCGCTATCAACATCGGGAAAAGCATTGGGAATCAGCCCATGACGACAATAACGGGCAAAAGTTTGTAACAGTCCTTTTGCTATTTCAAAGCGTTGTGGAACTAGTGTCAAGCCCGGTAAAGCGATTAAAGTATCTCGTCCCCAATCACCAAACCAGTGATATCCCGCAATCACCGTAGGGCCAGCTATAGAAGCTCGATAGACAATAAATTGATCACTGGCTTTAAGTAGGGTTTGCTGAATTGGGGACTGGGGACTAGGAAATGAGCGATTTTCTCCTCTGCTCCCTGCTTCTTCTTTCCAGCCAAAAATTTGAGTAAGTCTTTCTTGTTCTGCGTCTACTGCTTCTGCAAAACTATCAGGGGAAAGAATTGCTAGTTGAGAGTGGGGTAAACCTACTTGAGCTTCTAGGGTGACAGTATCTCCTGGTTGGAGGTTAACTGTTAAAGAACCGGGACTATAAAGGTCTTGGCGATCGCCTAATCCCCGTTTTGTTTCTTCGGGTAAACTATAATTCCAATACCATAATCCATCAGATTGATACTCTCCTTGTGTCCAGCGCAGATGCCAAGGTGTACCAAATTGACCACCATAATTCATTTGCAAACAAACCATCTGTTGATTGACCAATTGAGAAAACTGTATTTCTTTACAGCCAGTTTGTTGATGATGAAAATTACAATCGCCTATAAACACTCTTAATTTTAAGATCCCTCGCTCCTTACCCTCATACCCATATTGAATCAAAATTCTCTGGGTATTGGGAATTTGTAATTTATTCTTCCCTGCTCCCTGTTCCCTGCTGCCCTGTCTTTCCCAGTTCCCATTTGGCATCACCAACTGTCTGGTTAACTGCCAGTTATCCCCACTCCAAACCCATTTGGGAACAGGGTTAATATTGAAATGGTGCAGGAATTGATAGCCTCTGGGTTCAATTTCACCACTACCCCAAATATTTGTTCCCAGTGCTATTGTTTTTCCACTTATTTCTAAACTTGCTTCCAAATGGGAAAGTAAGAATTTTCGCCCAGAAGGTGGATTCATAGCCGCAAATAACCAACCATGATAAGTCCTTGTATGCACATCCGAAACTGTACCACTGGCAAAACCACCCAAGCCATTGGTTAATAACCATTCTCTAGTATCTAAATCCATCATTGGCTACTCAAAATCGTAATGACTATGATATAGTCGTAACAGATCGTAATTAAACTGTCAGAAAGCCCTAATCTGACCAGACTAAGTACCTTGGGTAGTACTTTAGAGGTAAGAGTTCAAGACCTACCAAGGGATGTGAAGCTAGTCCTTTGGTCTAGAACCGAACAGTTAAACATCTAAGGGTTAAAGAAGTGCTGTTTGGATAGTTACCGACCTCTAACATTATCAAAGCTAACTTTGCCGCAAGAGCGCGAATCTACGCTCTAAAAAATGGATATAAGTTGAAGGAGAACTAAGTTAATGACGCTCACTTACGGAACAGAAGGATGCCTTCGCGTTGGTCAGCAGGCTCCCGACTTTACAGCAACCGCTGTTATAGATCAGGAATTTAAGACAGTCAAACTTACCGACTATCGCGGTAAGTATGTCGTCCTGTTTTTCTACCCTTTAGACTTTACCTTTGTTTGCCCCACTGAAATCACAGCATTTAGCGATCGCTACGAAGAATTCAAGAAGCTTAACACAGAAGTTCTTGGTGTTTCTGTTGATAGCGAATTCTCACACCTTGCTTGGATTCAAACAGATCGTAAATCTGGTGGTGTAGGCGATTTAAATTATCCCCTAGTTTCCGATATCAAAAAAGAAATTAGCGCCGCTTACAACATTCTCGACCCCGCATCTGGCATTGCTTTGCGTGGTTTGTTCATCATTGATAAAGATGGTGTAGTTCAACACGCTACTATTAATAATCTTGCCTTTGGTCGTAGCGTTGAAGAAACTCTGCGTACATTACAAGCCATTCAGCACGTTCAGTCTCATCCTGACGAAGTTTGTCCTGCTGGTTGGCAACCTGGAGAAAAAACAATGATTCCCGACCCTGTGAAGTCTAAAGTTTATTTCGCAGCAGTATAGGTTACTGGGGACTGGGGACTGGGGACTGGGCAAGAGTTTTTCCCAATCACCAATCACCAATCCCCCATTAATTATTAGCTTTTAATTTGTAATGTTTATTTATGCTGACATCCACATATTTTACTGGCTTATTTAATGAGCGATTCTTCCGTAATCTCTTACCAAAACCAGCATTAGATAATTTCAGATTGGGAGTAGTAACACCAGATTTTAAATTATCAGATATCACCAATAATCGTACCTTAAAATTATCAGATTATCGCGGTAAACAACCTGTTTTACTTGCATTTACCCGAATTTTTACAGAAAAACAATATTGTCCATTTTGCTATCCCCATATTAAAGCTTTGAATGAAAATTATGAGGAATTTACAAATCGGGGAATAGAAGTCTTAATGATTACTAGCACAGATAGAAAGCAAAGTCAAACAGTTGTGCAAGACTTAGGCTTAAAAATGCCTTTATTAAGTGATCCTAGTTGTTATGTTTCTCGGAGTTACAAAGCAGGACAAGCATTAGGAGCGCCTTTACCAGCGCAGTTTGTATTAGATAAAGATGGTAAATTACTTTACAGGCATTTATTTTCTTTTTTAGATCACAATGCTAGTGTAAAGACATTGCTAGAACGATTTAATTAAGGAAAAGTGGATAAGCTATCGCGCATTTAAAGATACTTGATATTAATTTTTTCCATGAAAACCTGTAGGATAAAAATTGATAATTAAATTTGTGAGATTTAATGATGCTCACACTTTATCATTTGCCAATTTCTCCAAATTCACGCCGAGTCTGGATTAAATTAATAGACAAAGGCTTGGAATTTGAACTGGTAGAAGTTCAACTAAGTGGAGAACAGTTTAAACTAGAATTTTCAGCAATTAACCCCTTCCACAACATTCCTGCTTTGGTAGATGACGGTTTTAATGTATTTAATGTAATAGAGTCCTTAGCAATTTTGGATTATTTAGAAGTTAAATATCCAACTCCTGTGATGTTGCTAAAAGATCCCAAAGATTTAGCAATTCTGCGAATGGTGGAAATGGTCAGTGTGAATGAATTATTACCTGCTGTTACTCCACTTAACTTATGCCAGTAATATTAGATTTACCAGGAAAAAATGCAGAAGCAATTTAGCAAGCTAAGACAAAAATTAGTACAGCATTGAATTTTTTCGAGAATCAACTGGATGACCGTCCCTACTTTGGCAACGAGAACCTAACTTTAGCTGAAATTGTAGCGGGAAGTATTGTACTCTGGTTGCCAAAAGGGGGCATTTCCTTAGATGACTATCCAAAATTAAAAGCTTGGTACGATCACTTAGTTGCGCGTCCAGCATGGCAAACTACCTAACCAACACCAGAGATGATAGAAGGTTTTCGGAAACTGTTAATGTCCAGAACAGGATAATATCAATTCAACATTCAAAATAGTTCAACATTCAAAATAGTGCCTCCGAGAGGCTACACCAACAAAATGGGGAAGTAAAGAAACTGTTTTTCCTCCCCTATACCCCTACACCCTTTTTTTATAATTTCACCTGTACCAAATGACTCCGGGGGTTGTAAGTACGGATAGCCCGGATTTTTTCATAATATTCCCTCTCTTGTGAGCTGAGGTCTTTTGGGGGTGCGATCACCACCTTCACCATCTGATCACCACGTCCACCTTTAGCTAGAGGCCAACCCTTACCACGTAAGCGCAGAGACTGACCAGAACGAACTCCCGCAGGCAACTTCACATTTACATTCCCATCGGGTGTAGGTACATCAATAGCAGCTCCCAAAGTAGCTTCATCAGGAGTGATTAGCACTTCACAAACCAGACTATCACCTTCAATTTGGAAAAAAGAATGGGATTGAAGTTCCACCTTTAAATATAAATCTCCCCGTTGTTGAGTCATGGGGTTAACTGGACCCTTACCCCGCACCCGCAGACGAGTACCAGTTTTTGCACCTGCAGGGATGCGAACATCAATTGTTTCGTTACCTAAATTGAAGCGTTTTTGAACTCCAGCGAATGCCTCAGCAAAAGTTAAGCTAATTACAGCTTCGCTATCTTGGGCAGTACCAGCGCCAGCATCTGGAAAACCAAAATGGTTAAAACCGCCACCTGGTCTACCAGTGGAAGTGCGATAAGAGTAATTTTGTTTCCTACCCCCAGGTGCTGCACCACCAAACAAATCATTGAGGAAATCATTAAAACTGCTGTATTGACTGAAGTCAAAGCCACCCATATCTGCTCCAGCACCACCAGGGAAACCTTCACCGACCTGCTTCCAATATTGACCGTATTGGTCATATTTTTTGCGTTTATCCGGGTCAGAGAGAACTTCGTAAGCTTCGTTCACTTCTTTAAATTTTGCCTCTGCTTGCTTGTTACCTGGGTTAACGTCAGGGTGGAATTTACGGGCTAGTTTACGAAAAGCTTGTTTAATGTCTTCTGGACTGGCGGTTTTATTGATTCCTAAAATTGAGTAATAGTCTTTAAAGTCGGTTGCAGCCATCTACCAGCCTCCTGTAAAAATTTTTATGTTTTTTTCTAAGATATGAGATTTGCTGTTTGCCCAGCCTAATGCCAGACAACAAGATTATGATATTAAATTAGCAAAGGATATCAAAAATCTAGTGTGGTTGTCGCTCATAGTGCCAGCGAAATTACCGTACTCATGCAATTTGGGAAAGCAAGTCAGCCTATTCAGCCTATATAGTTCATCATCTAAGCTAGGGGGAGCATCCCGGAGTTGGCGGTGCATTTGCAAAATCACTTCTTCAGGAACTTGTCGTTCGCGCTGTTTATTAAGTGCTAAACACAGCCGAACAGGAGTTCTTACCCATAGCCCAGTAATGTGAGTAAAACCGAAATCACAGGCTAATTCTATGATTTTCCAGCGATTTCTTCTCTGGGTGTTGGTAGCATCGAAAATAGTGGGGATACCTAGAGTAGTGGCTTGCTGAAATTGTCTTTCTATTTCCCGCTAAATCAAGAACCACGGTCCTTGAGTTGCTTGGGAACTAAAGAGGAGTTGCCCCCGGATGGCATCTGTAGAAATTAGCTGCATCTGGGGGCATTCTGTCAGTAATTGTTTTGCCAATGTTGACTTGCCACTATCAGGAAGACCAATCAGCAAAAGTAGTTTAGTCATTACTTATTGGTCATTAGTCATTAGCTATTTTGGGTTGATTAATTAGTTTTGACAACTGACAACTGACAAATGAAAAACTGACTAAATGATTTTACCATCGGGAATTACAGCATTTTTGAGAACGACAACAATTCCACTACGGATGAAAAAGCCTTGTTTTTCGCGTTCGGCTTCTTGGACATTATCTTTATTGATAATTTTGACATCGTGACCGATACGGGCATTTTTATCAATGATTGCTCTGCGAATAATGGTATCTTTAGCAATGCCTACAGGGATGTCACCTTGTTCTAAGCTACATTGGCGTTCAACTGATGGTTGATAATAGTCAGCACCCATGAGTAGGGATTCTTCAATTACACAGCCTGATTCAATCCGCGATCGCACTCCCAAAACTGAATGCTGAATTCGGCAATTTTTCAAAATACAACCTTCGCCAATCATTGATTCTGTAATATCACAATTCAAAAATTTAGAAGGAGGTAAATAACGAGCGCGGGTGTAAATTGGTGCTGCTTCATCATAAAAGCTAAAAGTCGGCATTGGTTGTTGAGTAAGGGCTAAATTAGCATTATAAAATGCTTCAATTGTCCCAATATCTTCCCAGTAATCATCAAACAAGTATGCCTGAACGTTGTGATCTTTAGCTGCATCAGGAATAATTTCTTTACCAAAATCAGTCCGCTGTAAAGATTGTTTCAAAAGTTTGATCAAAACATCTTTTTTAAAGACATAAATCCCCATCGAAGCGATGTAGGGTTGTAATTCAGCCTGTTCTTTTGTTAACCCCAACACGGTAGTATCGACACGCATTTGCGCTAAGGCCTCACCTTTGGGCTTTTCGCTAAAGTCAATTACCCTACCAGAGTTGTCGATTTTCATCAAACCAAAATCTGAGGCGCGATAATCATCTATCGGGATAACAGAAAGGGTAATATCCGCATTGGTTTCCCTGTGACGCTGGATAAATAGACGGTAATCCATCCGATAGAGGTGGTCTCCAGAAAGAATCAGGAATTCGTCCACATCCCAATCTTGCAACATCCAAATGTACTGACGCACAGCATCGGCTGTACCTTGAAACCAATTGGGGTTTTCTGGTGTTTGCTGTGCTGCTAACACTTCCACAAAACCATCACTGAAACCGCTGAAGTTGTAAGCACGGGCGATGTGACGATTAAGGGAAGCTGAGTTAAACTGTGTGAGGACGTAGATTTTAAAGATTTCTGAATTTATGCAGTTGCTAACAGGGATATCTATGAGACGATACTTCCCAGCCACGGGTACTGCGGGTTTAGCGCGGAGTTTGGTTAGCGGATAAAGCCGAGTACCCGCACCCCCACCAAGTATGATTGCTAAAACTTTTTTCACAAAATTTCTCCAGACTGCCTTTCAACTCTCACCTACAGTTTAGGACTATGAGTGGCAGCTGATAAGGGGGGATCAAAGAATCTTGGGAAGGAATTTTTGAGATGGGGTTTAGGTACATAAAATAGAACTGATGTATTAATAATATTAGAACTCAGGTTAGGATGCTATACTAAAAACGGTTTAAAAGTGTCACACTGATTAGTGTAGTACGGCGTAAATAAACCAACTATTCCAAATCTCTGAAAAGCTCATGCCGTATAAATTTTGAATTTTGTTGGCGCAGCCTGCTGGAAGCACTATTTTGTTAGCGTAGCTCTTCTGAAATAAGCATTTTGAATTCACGGCGATACTAGTTCAATGGAGTGCTTACTGAGGTAAAAACTCATCTTCTGTTAATTCAGCTAAATGATATGGAGAGATGACAGGAAAAGACTCTACTGCCAAACCTGTTTCAGCCAAACTGAACAGAAAAACTTAGGGTTCTATTTTAGAAGAAGAACAACCTAAAGTTATTATTCCTAAAGTTATTATTTCTAAGGAAGAGTATAATTTTGCTATTGAATCTATAGACAAGCCAAAAGTTATTATTTCTAAGGAAGAGTATAATTTTGCTATTGAATCTATAGACAAGCCAATGGAATCTGGAGAAGAACTTTCTGCAGAGGAAACTTCTCTATTAGAACTGTTATCTATTCTTGTCTTGTGGAAATGTATGAAGATTCCTAGTTTTCTCTAGAATCAGCATCTCCCCAAGAAATTCTATTACATCTTATGGATGCACGAGGACTTAAACAGTCAGATTTAGTTGAAGTTATAAGTTCAAAGCGTGTTGTTTCAGAGATTGTGAATGGGAAAAGATCCATTAGTAAAGCACAAGCTAAAGCTTTGGGAGAGTTTTTCTAGGTTCCTGCGGCACTTTTTATTTAAGTTCGCTCAGACTTCGTGAATGTGAATGGTCTTGCTCAAATCAAGATCAGGGCTAAGGTTTTCTTATACGATTAGAGTCAGTATGATTGCTAATGGGATATGATCAGCCCTGATTACCTTAATTAATTGTAAAAAGTGTAACTATATGAGATTAGACTTTGTAGAATTTTATTAGGATAAAGGTAAGGCAAGTGAGTGGCGTTTAGATGATTGTCAATTGGGTAATATAAACTAAACTTAGATTTTTGGTAAAAATGCTTCTGGTAAACCGAAAATACTTAGAGCTATTAACTTTTTAGCGAATTTGCTATGTGGTGACGAAATGCTGAGATCCGAACATAGGTCGAGAAAATGGAAATTGATCTTTTCTAATACCCAGAAAATACATATAGTTTACATATTAATAGTTGAGAATGGTCGTGTAGTTAAAGAGAAATTAACTATTGACTCTGAGATTTTACTTGAAAGGAATAATTCAGGTGAGGGTAAAGTTAGGGCTGGAAAACTAAAAATAGAAATCGACTTTCAGACTCATATTCATGAAATTACCGCTTTAAAACGGAGAGATTCTATCCAACATCATTTTTTTGAGGAAATTTATAATTGCGCAAAGTCATTAAAATATTATCAATTTGGAACAGGTTTAGGAAAAGGTCGTGTTACAGTTGCTAACTCGATAAGGATAGGCTTAAAAGATACATAGCAAGTCATTGAAATATTCAATTCAGGCAAGGAAGAATTCGGAAGAAATTTCATTGAAGCTATAAAATCAGATATGGCATCTGTAGGTTACAACATATCTCAAGATAGGAATAAGAATACCATATGATCTGGTTTTTTAACCAAAAAGGAATTAGTTCCACATTTTCAATATCTTTATGTTCAAGAAAATGAGCTAAAAGATAAAACTGAGGAAGCAATGATCTCTCAAGGTATGTTTAGAGTATGATCTCTAATCATTCAAGTAAACTATTCGCTTTTAGCTAAAAAGCGATTGTATTTTAATAGATGATATTGGGGAAGGACTAGATTTTGAAGGAGCATCAGTAATGATTAAGTTACTTATTAGTAAATCTGAATCTGAAAATGGATTATTTCAGTTAATCATGACAACTAATGATAGCTATGTTATGAATGGTGTTATTTTAGATTATTTGTCAGTAATTTAGAGACAACCAGGATTGGCAACACTTCATCATAATATATATACATAATTCAAAACGAATATTTGAATATTTTAAATTTATTGGTTTAAATAATCTTGACTTTTTTGAGACTCAATTTTACTTAAAAGGATTTGGTAATTAGGAGCATATAGATCAGTGAGACAACTAGCTATTTTTGTAGAAGTAAAACAGAATAGATATTTGTGGAAACATTTCTTAAAAAAGTTGCCGAGAAAAATAAATCTGCTATAGAGATAATTTCTGTAAATTCTAATCAACCTGGACAAGATATTTATTTAATTAAGAAACCAGTTATTTTTTGTGAAACAAAATTTTATGTTTTGATATATAACTCCTCTGGTCACAAAAGAGTGGCCTATGACATGAAAAAACAGTGTGGTAAGGTAATCGTATCTAGCTATGAGAGAGTTATTGGATTACAAAGATGTTGATCCAACTACCTATATCTGAAAAATCTAAGCTGCAAAGTAATTTATATTCTTTATTACCAAAGGGTTCAATTCCTCTAAATATAGTGCTTGCTATCATGGAAATAGAAGCATAGTTCTTAGCATAATATAATCATTTTCTTAAACTAGATTCCAGTTTAACACCAGGTAGAATTCAGGGAATTTTTGGTTTTAATCCTCAAACCGATGATATGGACAGGAGAAGGGAACCTTCGGATGATTTGAAGCAGATTTATAATCATGTAGGATAAGGTTTCAATAAAAGTGAAAAACAAATGAATAGGCTTGCATCTAATTCAGATTATAAATTTATATATATAAAACTTGCTAATAGTGTTCCTAGTCTGGGAGAATTTATCGGATATATTGATAAGTTAATAAGTTCTTAGTAAATATGCCGATTCACACACCAGACTGGGTTAAACACACAGTTTTCTATCAAATCTTCCCTGATAGATTTGCTAAAGGCAAACAACCACATAAACGATTATTAAATAATGCAAAATGGGAAGATTGGGATGCCTCCCCCACACTCCAAGGTTATAAAGGTGGCGATTTATGGGGTATTTTAGAAAAATTAGACTATATCCAAAGTTTGGAAATTAACGCTATTTACTTTACTCCCATTTTTCAATCAGCTTGTAATCACCGCTATCACACCCATGATTATTATCAAGTCGATCCATTATTGGGAGGTAATGAAGCTTTTAAAAAATTACTAGATGCGGCACATCAGCGTAATATTAAAATAGTGCTTGATGGCGTTTTTAATCATGCCAGTCGGGGTATATTCTTTTTTCACGATATTTTAGAAAATGGACCCCATTCACCTTGGGTAGATTGGTTTAAAATTGAAGGTTGGCCACTGGCACCATATACAGGTGATGCACCTGCAAATTATGTAGGATGGGCAGGAATTCGTTCTTTACCAGTATTTAACCATGATAACCCAGAAGTGCGGGAATATATTATGGAAGTTGCCGAATATTGGCTTAAATTCGGTATTGATGGTTGGCGTTTAGATGTACCTTTTGAAATCAAAACTCCAGGTTTTTGGCAAGAATTTAGGGAAAGAGTAAAAGCTATAAATCCTGATGCTTATATTGTGGGGGAAGTGTGGACAGATTCCCGTGAGTGGTTAGATGGAAGTCAATTCGATGGGGTAATGAATTATTTATTTACGGGTCCGACTATTGCATTTACCGCAGGTGATCGCGTAGATTTACAACAGGTGGAAGGACGTGCTTATGAAACCTATCCACCGTTATTTGCTGCTGAATATGCTGAAAAAATTGAGGATTTATTAAAATTGTATCCTTGGGAAATTCAGCTAACACAACTTAATTTATTAGCGACTCATGATACAGCCAGATTAATTACTATTGCTGATGGTGATATTGCTAGTTCCATACTAGCAACTTTGTTATTATTGACATTCCCTGGTGCGCCGAGTATATATTATGGTGATGAAGTTGGTTTACTTGGTGGGTTAGATCCCGATAATCGTCGTGGTTTTCCGTTAGAAGCAAATTGGAATTTGGAAATACTGGAAACTCACAAACAATTAATTTCACTACGTCATCAATATCCAGCTTTACGGATTGGTAATTATCAAGTTCTTTATGCGGAAAGAACGCTGTATGTATTTGCACGAACTTTGGGAAACGAGGAATTAATTATTGCTGTAAATGTAGGTAATGAGTCAGTTACAGCTAGTTTTGATTGTATTCAATTACAAAATCAACGGCAAAAATTACTGTATGGTAGAGGTGAAATAAAATGGAATGGTAAAAATGCTTATTTAAAAATTCCTGCGCGTAGTGGTTGCATTTTCGGTTAAGGATGTAGTTTTTTTAAACGAACCACACAGACACAGAGAATTATAGAGAGAAAAAGAAAAAAGAGTTTAAATGTCGAAATGTCAGTGAAAACGATGGTCAATTTTATCTGTTTTATGTTGGTTGCAAGTTAAACAGAGCGTTTGCAAATTGCTAATATCATTTTTTCCACCACGAGACAAAGGGATCATATGATCAAAGCTGAGATTAGCTTCTTGGGAAGTTTTACCACAGCTTTGACACGGATATTTATCCCTTTGAAACATATAGTTTCTCACTTCTGGATCTATGGGGATGTGTGGCGTTTTATTCATATTGATTGATGAAACTCATCAAAATCTTGCTTAACTTTTTGAGAGTAATAACGTGCATATTCTATAATAGAATTATGCCATGCACAAGATTTCAGACTTCTATGATCAATTATT
Organism: uncultured Trichormus sp.; assembly: GCA_936914905.1. Taxonomy (GTDB): domain Bacteria; phylum Cyanobacteriota; class Cyanobacteriia; order Cyanobacteriales; family Nostocaceae; genus Trichormus_B. The sequence continues at coordinate 25,763 of CAKZGI010000097.1, forward strand.
CATCGGATCCAAAAGTTATAGTAATAAGTCGGGTATCTTTGATTGATGCAGCTTGATTAAATGTTAGTTTTGGAAGGGTATCACCTGTTATTTGATAAGCGATTACTAATGATTCTAAAGTATCTATTTCATTATTAACTGCTTCTTGATAAGAATCTCCATGTATCCGCCAATTTTGTCTGGGAAAGTCAGAACAACCTACTAAAAAATAGTTATCTTCTTGTGACCATTGAATTATCATTTGATATTCAAGGTTCATCATTTTCTGTTTTATCTTCTATTTCCTTAATAGCTTGTTTTAGTTTTTACCAACTTCACTAAGTCTAATAATAGATTTCTTGTTAACTATCAATTTTTACATAAATTAATTTTTGAGAAGATATTGATTATAACAGTTAATAATCCTGCAAATCCTGGACATCCTGATTCACACAATTAAGCGATTAGAAATCGCGCTTACACAAACACAGTCCACGAAGGCGGACTAATTAATTTATTAAGTAGCATCATTTATCTTAGGTCGTAAATCATAAAGTGGTGATTCTGGTTCTTTAACTTCTGGTGTTTCTTTAATCTCTTCTATTTCTCCCGCTGCATAAAATTCAATACCTAGGCTAAATTTTAATTTCCCGTCCTTCCAAGATTTAGAACCTAAAGTTAGTATTGCTGCATCCATACCTTCTTGAAAATATTCAAGAGCATAATCACCCTATTCCAAATAATAAATTTTATCCTCTATTAATAGATTCCATACTTTTTCCAAAAATTCTTCATTGTCAACAAGTATTTCTAATGCTTGTTTCAACTTACTAACTTTATGAATTAATTCATTACATTCAACTACATCATCACCATTACACTCTATCAACTGAAAATGATTTTCCATTTCTTTCTTCCTCTGTGTTCAGCCAAAATATTATACCTCTTCTCCCCCAATTACTGGTAGTAAATCTTCATATAACTGCATCGCTTATAAACAGCTATTAATTTCCATAACTGCTGTATTATATTCCTGAATTTTCCCATCAACTTCACTTAATAAACGCTGATTATTAGCAATCTTTTCCTCAGCTTCTTGCTGCAATGTTTTCTTTAAATAAGCACCTGCATGGGGATATATTTGTAAAATATCATCCGCTTGTTTTTCCCCCATTGTTAATAACTGTGTTTTGATGGTTCGATTAATAGTTTGATGGAAAGATTTACGAATGGTGTGGGAAACTTTGGGTTCAAAGTCCAACTTCAATAATTGTCTAATAGCAGGTTCTGCTTCGATGACACTTTATACGTCGTAACATTGAGAAGTTTGTTGTAATGTTTTCCAAAATTGATAGATTGAAAATGTGCCTTCATCGTAAAATCTAGGACTTTCTCTGACCAACTGATCGCACTCTATACCTGCAGCACTTACTAAAGCTTGACTAATAACTTTTTCAATTAATTTTACCTCTGATTATATTCCTCTGTCATTACCTAATAACCGATACAATTAGCGGTAGTATTCTGATACTGTAATCTTTTCCATTAGCTGTTGAAATAAATTAGCAATTACTTGTTGACAAGACTCAAATAAAATATCTTCCAATTGATTTGATAGGTATAAAAAGCCTCTACTCAAATAGCTAATAAAGGTGCAGTTACATTGCGGCGATGACTCAAATTTGCACGACTATAAGCATCAGCTATGGAAAAGGTATCTAATAATTCATCAAGACGACGAATAATTCGTGATTGTAATTGCCGAAAATCTGCTTCGAATTCTTCACAATTATTATTAATTAGTTTGTTGACTTAATTATTAATATGTTGATGAAAATCCCTCCCAACTTCCTGGAGTTGCTGTTTTAATTTTTGCGACTCATATTCTTTCATACTTTCGATTTCTGGTAAATATGCACAATTTGATAGTGTTTTTTGAGTTTAAGATAAATATCTCCTAAGTAATCCGCAATATTTTTAAATAACTGTGGAAGTTTTTCTTCTGTGAGATAGCCGAGCCGGTAATTGATGTGCTAAAGTCTTCAATTCCACTATCTTGGATGAGTTGGTTAATGAGTGGTGTTGCCTGTTCACTTAAAATACTCACATAGTTTTGACTGGGAGTTTCAAAGCTGTTAACAGAAATACAAAATTGACTGGGAGATAGTTTTCCAAAATTAGCACAATAACGATTAAATTCATTCATAAAATACGGCGTTTCTTCTTTCCCATCTGAGTTTTTGATACTTTCTGCAAAAATTGAATCTAACCCAAATCTGTCTAATCTCGTGGTCTGTTTAAGTTAACTACCGTAAGAACCTAGTAAACCACTGGTTTTATAAACTCTCCTACTATCTCGAAATTGGCTATTAATTAAATCTTCTAATCTTTGTCTAAGTTGGTTATTGTACCAAGTTTCATCTATGTGGTTAAAGATATAAAAAACTCTGTCTCTTATTCCTACATTTTCCCGCATTGTCTCCAACAGTTCTGTTTCTTATTTTGTCATATCTCCTGCTGACGCAGGTCTGAGAACACAGACTACTGCTGATGTATCTTAATGTTGAATTTTTGCATAAGTTAATTGTGCATCTTTCTCTATAGGTGCATCAATTCCTGGTGTATAAATAATGATGTTTTTTTCTTCTAAAAGCGGGTGATGACAGTAATATTCTATCCGTTTCAGAACTGCGCTATGACTACCACCTCGCGCATGTCCAGCAGCTTCTCTGAGGTTAGAAAAGTTAAATTGTTCCATTGAATATGTAGCATTATTAATTATATTGGTGCGCTCGGGATTTACTACATATCCATGTAACAATAAAATCAAAGCTTTTGCTTGTTTTGCACGTTCTGATTTACTTTCTCCTCCTTCTTGTTGAATAATTGCCTTACAACCTTAATGGAGTAAATCGATGACATCAGGTTTATTGATATTTTCAACTGTATTTAACCCCAATTATTGACACAATAAAATCGCTTTTTATCTGATTTCTGCTTCACTTAAAAAAGTTAAAATAACTCTTTCTCCATCTGCTGGTACATACTCAATTTTACATTCTGTAGCAGTTGCGTGTCCTTCTGGGCTATATAATAATTCTCTCTCCAATAGTGCATTAATCAACATTTATTTACCTGCACTAAAAGCACGTGCAAATACAATTTCAAATCTAGGAGAAACGGCTTTATGTAAACATATCTGCATATAAGTAATATCTTGAGAACGCAAAGCCCCTTCTTGGTGTGAAAGTTGTAAAATAGATTCGACTTGTGATTGTATTTGCTGGCATTGGGGTACTAAATTTGACATAGTAAGTAGTAAAAACTCTTTACAAAAATTGTAATGCTACTTATAGCAGGTTAGCTACATCATACTCAATGCACCACGAGTTACACCTAGTTGATTTTGTAACTTCAATTTTTGCCAAAGTTGAGAACCTGTGATTTCTCCTTGCAAAAGTTGTTGATAATAAAGGATTGTTTTGGTAACTTGTTCTGGTGTTTCGTCGAGAAATTCAATTCTCAAATATTAGAACCCCAAACTAATTAATCTCTGCACATATTCCGCACCCGTTTGTGCAGTCCCGTTATATACAGTATTTCGATATCCTGCCTCTGCTTTGAGGATGTGTTTACTACCTACTCTGTCTCTAATTTTAACTTCCTGTTTTTCGCAAGGTCTACCGCAGTTAGTGTAATCTCTCCCTTGAGATAGGAAAGCGAAAAACACGGAGTGTTCCATGTGAAACATTGGTATATATTAATGTATTGTTACTTCAAAATGTTGTGCTGGGTAATTTGTAATTAAATCTTCGAGTTGGTTAATATTTAAGTCGTAGGATGCTGTTAATCTTTCTAAATTAAAATGTTGTTTCAAGTAATCTGCGGTTAAGGGATTAGCAATATTTAAAGAGAAATCAGCAATACATCTTTCACTGGCAAAATATTCTAACTGGTCATAATTTCTGATTAAATAACCATCAGCCTGAGCATCTTTCACTTGTTTCAAAATCCAAGTTTCTCCAGGTTTTGAGATCCGAGGTGGTGCTACAAAGATACTGGGGACTGGGGACTGGGTTTATTGCAGAATGTCTCCATTCTCTGAATATTTTTACTGCTTCTCGATAGTTGCGGGGGTTTTCAAATTCACAGTATATGGTTTTAATATCTGCTTGTAATGCTAGTTTGAGTTGCTTGATGCTTCTGACTAAAACAATCAGGGAAGGAGAAGCATAAGCTGGGGAAGATTGACGTGTAATCAAATCTTGCCATTTCCCATGATGATTTAATTGCCAAAGTTTGGGTTGACTTCTTAATGCTTCTAACTGGGTGACAATTTCCCGACGCATTTTATTTAATTCGCTGACGGGTAAAATAGCATTAAAATTGATGTTATTTGTGATAGTTCCTAAGCAAAAAGCCATGTTACCTCAACGTGCTAATTGTTGTTATAGTTTTTCTGTGGTCAGGGGTTTAGTATGTGCTTCAACCAGCAACATTTCTGATTCTACTTTAACTAAAGTACCAAATTCATCACGAGCAATAGCTATTAATTTCTCTCTAATTTCACCATATTAATAGGTTTTGTAAATTGGGGATGTTCTCCCTGAGAACTTTGACGGATTTGTTGATCTAATTCTGGCTCACTAGTTTTCCAAACTTTATTACCTTTATGGATTTTTAGAAAATTCAAATCATCTCTACCAAAAGTTAAAATTACCTCGTTTCCTTTTTCTAGAACTCCATATATCCTTCCAGCTTCTTCTCGCATTTCTGGGTGTCCACAGTCAAACACCACACCATCACCAGGTTTAACAGTTCCTGCCAATTTCACTGTTATTTCTTCATTTCTAACGCGGGTAACTTCCCGTAAATAAACACCGCGTTTTTTACCGAATCTTGCGTGAACTAATTCTTGATTATTAATCCCCTCAAACCAACCAGTATACAGTCCAGGAGAAAATGCCATTTCTCAATTATATTTATCTTTATTTCCATAAAACACAAGTTGTAGAGACTTTTTCTGTAAAGTTCCTAAATTAATTGTTGCTATTTTATCCAACGCTTTTCGATAAACTTGAGTCACATTAGCAACATATTCCGGTGCTTTTAACCTTCCTTGAATTTTTAAAAAATTCACCCCAGATATAACCAATTCCGGTAAAACTTCTAAACTGGATAAATCTTGAGGACTAAGTAAATATCTCCGATTACCTAAATCAACAACTTCACCATCTGCCATTAAATCATAAGGCATTCTACAAGCTTGAGCGCATTCTCCCCTATTTGCAGAACCTCCTCCTAATGCTTTGCTGGTTAAACATTGTCCAGAATATGCAACACACAAAGCACCATGCACGAAAACTTCTAAAGGTAAAACGGCATTTTTCTGAGATATTTGCTGTTTAATTTTATTAATTTCTTTAATAGAATATTCTCGTACTAAAAGTACTAATTGACATCCCAAAGATTTGGCAAACTCTACCCCCGCACCACTAGTAATAGTCATCTGGGTTGACGCATGAATGGGAAAGTCTGGAGAAAGATGACGGATTAAATGACAAATGCCAATATCTTGAACAATGACAGCATCAACACCAGCAGAAATGATTGTTTTGAGGTATTGCTGTGCTTGGGTCAGTTCCTGGGGAAAAATCAGGGTATTTAAGGTGATATATCCTTTGACTCCCCGCAGGTGCAGCAATTCCATTAATTCCGGTAAATCTTCTTCGGTGAAATTCTCAGCCCTTATTCTCGCATTAAACTTATCTAAACCAAAATAAATCGCATCTGCACCATTTTCTACTGCTGCTTGAGCGCATTCCTAGCTACCCACAGGTGCTAGGAGTTCGGGGAGTTTGATTTTTGGTGTGGTGGTGTTTGTCATTTCGGTTAGTCGGGGTTTATGTCAGCTTATAGATTTTATCTAAATTGGCGGGTGGTTAGGGAAAAATAACACAGCTATAAAATGTGATGAATACTTTCAACTACCTGTTCAATGTAATCTATTGCATTACCAACTAGTAGTTCATGCATAGGCCAGCGATTACCTAAACCTAATGTGCGATCTATATCTGCTTGATGGGCAATTTTGTTTCTACAAACTACAATCAAAATAAGTTGCTGTTTTATCTGGTTAGCTTGTTTAACATTCCCACTGATTTTAATAGCAACTTCATCCCATAATTTTTTATTTGACATGTACTTAATTACATCATCAATATTGTCTTGTATCTGAAAAATTAGTTCACCCAACTCTTTTATGATTTCATTTTATAACCATAAATTGTTATTTTTTCTATTTAAAATAATAGTGGAGATAACAGAAATTAAACTAGAAATATCATGATAATACTCTAAAATATCATATCCATAACTCTGCTGTATTTCACTCTCTATCCAATTAGCAATATCTATAGTTATTGTTCTATCTTCACACGCACTACCCAGCGAGACTTTAAACCTTGAAAAAGCTAATTGAGTAGCATTGGCGGTAATTGCTGGTTCAGGGCGTGTTCCTCGATTAATTTCCAGCATACCCAATGCTACAACCTCATGGACATAATAATCCAAGGTACTTACACTTAAGACTAGGGCAGATCGTAAAATATCTGAAACATCGAGACGAGCAGTAGCTTGAACTTTAATAGAGTTATGCTGAGAAATTAAATCCCGAATACGCTGAATACTAATACAAAGTTAATCAACGGCTGACTGCATAACTCAATGATAGTGCAATAATTTTATCTGTTAAATCGCAACAAATGGCTAGAAATTATTCTTCTTCTACTTGACTTTTTTCTAAAACTGTACATTGTTGTTTTAATTGTGCCGGAGTGAGGGCATAAACTGGTGTACAGTGTTCTTGTGAACGAGCAATTAAACTATTGAGATTAGAACTTTTAGGATGGCTAAAACTTCTATTAATACCCAGTTAAGTATATACTTCATTAGGTAACAACAAGTTATTTCTCTCTAAAATTGGTTTTAGCTTATCAGTAACTGTCTTTTCAATTTTTTCTATCCAAGTTTGAAATCCTGTTGTTTCTTTACCTCTAATAATTCTATAGTTTTGAACTATAGTGCCTAAAAATTTGAATTTCAATTCAGGAAATGGATAAGCAGCTTCCTTTAATATAGGGTTCACCCTCGCCATCTTTACCCAAGCACACAACTTTGGTAGAATTCCAGATAGTGAATCAATTGCTATTACAGAGAAAAAATCAGCAGTAGTAGGCACTAAAAATAAGTCACTTGTCATTAATAAATTTTGATTGATAGATCCTCAACTTGGACTCATATCAACTAAAACATAGTAAGCATTACACTTATTAGCAGTTTTTTCCAAGAGATCAGAAATTGCACCTGGCAAGTTTTTAAGTGTTTAAATTGAACCACTTAGTTCTTTCTTGTGCAATTCCTAATGTTACTTCGTATTCACCAAAGCCCACATAACCAGGTAATAAAAATAGACCTTCTTGGCCTTCTATCGAAATACAATCTACAGCTTCAATAGCTCGTGGTTGTGACTCAAAAGCCGAAGCCAAACCGGTCTTAATATTGGAATGTGTATTGTAAATGGTTTCTATTCTTGCTTCATCGTCTTCAGATTCTTCTTTTTTTAGAGCCATAACTGTAAGATTACATTGTCGATAAGTATCTACAAGGATGACTCTCTTACCTTTTGCAGCAAGCATCCAACGTAGTGGTTTTGCTAACACCACCTTTATGATTGAATAAGGCAATTTTCTTAATCCTTTTAATACTCTTATAAGAGTATTCATTAAGAACCTGTATTAATTATACTATTCTTTTTATCAAATTGCACTCAAAAGTTTGAATTGATATTTTAATCAAATTTGAAATAAATTGTGTTTTTAACACTTTTGGCAAACTAGAAAATATCTCCAGATAGAATGCTCATAAATAACATGAAATCAATTACACTCTCACCAGGTGAACAAAATATTTCAATCGAGAAAATCATTAATTATTTTCGTGACCAATTTTCACATAATGGCAAAATAATCTATGTTGATAATACAGATGAAAGATTTGCATATTTTGATGAGCCAGCATTGTTCTAATTAGGAATTAGAATTCGTATTCATGGTAAAATACCAGATGTAATAATTCATTTTAAACCTCAAAATTGGTTAGTTTTAATTGAAGCTGTGACATCACATTATCCAATAGATACCAAACGCAGAACTGAACTCCAAAGTCGATTCAAAGACTGTAGAATACCACTGGTCATAGTGACAGCTTTCCTTAACCGTAAAGCAATGAAAGAATATTTACCAGAAATTTCTTGGGAAACTGATGTATAGGTAGCAGAAGATGCAACTCATTTGATTCATTTCAATGGGGAAGATCTTTTGCAACCTTATCAGGTATGGATATATGGGAGGTGACATTTTTTAATCTTCCCCTCCCAACAACCAAAAACCACTGTAAGTCATCCTCGAATCATCAGGTTGCACCAATAAAAAATGCAATCCTTTGCTTACTTGTTTTCGCTGTGTATATACCTTAGCTGCTGCTGTAACTTCATCATCGTCAAAAGTCACCAAAATCCATCTATCTGCTAAACCAGCTTCTAGAATTAAACCATCTGGCGCACCTGCAATATAATTTAAACTGACAGGATTGGCTTCTTGTAACCATTTTGCCAAACGCATAGATTGCCTTCCACCATAAATCACCACACCGGGAATAGGAACTGTGGACGCTAAACCCAAATTTATCGGTTGCAGAAATTCTGGTATTTGCAAAATAGGAATCGGACGGTCTGTGAATTCATCTACAATATCACCTGCAGAAATGTTTGCAAAACGCCACTCTTCTCCCCAGAGGTTTTCCGGTAATGGTTCTGGTGGTAGTTTATCAATTAGTATAGGATACTTCTTTTCTTGCAACCATTGTTTTAACGCCAAAGTGCTACGGGTAGGTTCAATATTAATACCTAAGTTACTTGCCGCAGCGGTGATTAAACTCAAAGATTGAGGACGGAATACTTGAATTATATCAGGTAATTTTTCCGCACCTGCTAACTGAAATTGTTCCGTCAGCCAATTTGAATTTGCCTGTGACTGGGGACAGGTAGCGAGATACTCAAGTTTACGGGTGGGATCACAAATCAATAACTCCCATAATACCTGTCCTGCTGCATCCCGCAACGGACTACGATAAAAATCAGTTTGCCAAATTAGACTCATGATTAACACTGTGCCTCTGTAGGGTAACTCAATTTTTAGCACAAAACAGGGTGATTTAAGTCAGGTAATATTATTTAGTCTGATGAATAACTGTTGAATCTGTAGATTTTGTCTATGTCTGTAAGTATTAACTTAACATAATTATAAACAATACCCAGGGTAAATAAATTTTTCATATATAGATTAGAGGTAGATAAATAGATGCTGATTAATTTCTTATAATAATTCCCAAATTAATCGGAGTTTATTCATGAACACAAAATCAAAAAGACAGAAAAAATATGACCACCAAGATAGTACTCTAACTGCTTCTGGTGGTTATCAAACTCCCTTAGAACAGGATATTCGCAAAACTGGAGATGCTGAAAAAGGTAATGCGAGGGAAACTGCTACACCGGAAGCACCACGTGGAGATAAAGTAGCGGGTAGTGCCAATCAAGGTACTCCATCCCGTTAATAATGCAATAAAATTTTGTGGAGGTGGGTAATATCCACTCTTCTACGGAAAAATTTTTTTTTAAATTATTGAATCAATCTATCAATCCTAGATATTTGACATGATAATGAATGTGGTCGGCGATGAAAGTGGAGATAAAATAATAACTGTGGTCATAACCTGCTTGATAGCGCAAGTTGAGAGGCTGTTTTATTTTTTCACAAGCTTGTTCAAATACATTAGGTAACAATTGCCCAGTTAAAAATTGATCTGATGTTCCTTGATCAATGAGAATTGAACTATGATATCCTACTTTCTGAACTAATTCACTGGCATCATATTCATGCCACATTTTCTGATTATTTCCTAAATAAAGATTAAATGCTTTTTAACCCCAGGAACATTGCATGGGTGCAACAATAGGTGCAAAAGCTGATACTGATTTATATATTTGTGGATTTTTCATGGCACAAATTAGTGCCCCATGTCCCCCCATTGAATGACCAAAAATGCTGGTTTGATTGGGTTCAGTGGGAAATTTGGTGTTAATTACAGTGGGTAATTCCTGGATAATATAACTATACATTTGATAGTGTGATCGCCAGGGTTCTTCTGTTGCATCTACATAAAAGCCTGCACCTGTTCCTATATCCCATTGATCATTTTCACCTGCAATCCCCGTATTTCGGGGACTCGTATCTGGTGCAACTAGCATTAAGCCATATTTAGAAGCCCATTGTTGCGCCCCTGCTTTAATCATAAAATTATCTTCTCTGCAAGTCAAACCGGACAGAAAATAAAGCACTGGTATAGGTTTTTGCGTTGCTTGTGGTGGTTGATAAACTGCAAAACGCATTTCACTGTTACAGGTAGTAGAGAAATGTGAATAAAAGCCGACTTTGCCATCAAAGCATTTATATTCTGATACTAGGTTAATATTAGTCATGGAGTAGTATAGATTGACCTTTTATAACTAAACACAGAGGCACAGAAAACAGAGAGAGAAGAAAAACTGATTAACTGAAATTTATTGGATTTTTGTCCCTATTAAAAAGTTACCACACTGCGAATTGATTCCCCTCTGTACATTAAATCAAAGGCATGATTAATTTTCTCAATGGGCATCACATGAGTAATTAAATCATCAATATTTATCTTCCCATTCATATATAAATCAACAATTTTCGGCACATCTGTACGCCCTCTTGCGCCACCAAAAGCTGAACCTTTCCAAACGCGCCCAGTTACTAATTGAAATGGACGAGTGCTGATTTCTTGTCCTGCACCTGCCACTCCAATAATTACACTAACACCCCAACCTTTATGACAACATTCTAAAGCCTGACGCATGACATTGATATTGCCAATACATTCAAAAGAATAATCTGCACCACCTTTAGTTAAATCTATCAAATAAGGAACTAAATCACCTTCAATCTCATCGGGATTAACAAAATGTGTCATGCCAAGTTTTTCAGCTAAAGCGCGTTTTTTAGGATTAATATCAACTCCCACAATCATGTTTGCGCCTACCATTTTTGCCGCTTGGATAATATTTAAACCAATACCGCCCAAACCGAAAATTACTACATTTGCACCTGCTTCAACTTTAGCTGTATATATAACTGCACCTATACCTGTCGTCACTCCACAGCCAATGTAACAAACTTTATCAAAGGGCGCATCTTCACGAATTTTAGCCACAGCTATTTCTGGTAACACCGTATAATTAGCAAAGGTTGATGTTCCCATGTAGTGATGTATCATTTTGCCACCGATACTAAAACGACTAGTAGCATTGGGCATTAAACCCCTGCCTTGAGTGGCGCGAATGGCTTGACAAAGGTTAGTTTTAAAACTTAGACAATATTCACATTGACGACATTCAGGTGTATATAAAGGAATGACATGATCACCGGGTTTAACGCTTTTTACATCAGCCCCCACTTCCACAACCACACCCGCACCTTCATGTCCTAAAATCGCCGGAAATAAACCTTCTGGATCAGCACCAGAAAGCGTGTAAGCATCTGTATTACAAACACCGCTGGCTTTAATCTCAACTAATACTTCCCCAGCTTGTGGTCCCTCAAGTTCTACCGTTTCGATGGTTAAGGGCTGAATCACACTATAAGCTACTGCCGCTTTAACTTGCAAAAGATATTCCTCCTGATACCAACTTATCAATCAGTGTATATCAGTAAATGGTTACATAAATTTATATTGTTTTTGTTGATAAAAGTAAAAATTTTTTTCAGCTATCGCTTGTCAAATCCCCTGTCTGTATAGTAGATTCATGTTTCTACAAGAGAAAACCCCCTTGTGGTGGGGCTTTATTTTTTCACTGGAGTTTAGACTAAGGATAGTGGATTAAATAACCTGTAACTCTGGTTAAGGAGTGTAATTCCATTGGGGCAAGAATTCATCAACAACAATCTTCAGA
>CAKZGI010000098.1 GCA_936914905.1 uncultured Trichormus sp.
CCTGCTCAACCACCTTTTCCTCCTCAAGTTCCCCCAAGCCCAACTTTCAGGTTTCGTTATAGCATAACACCAAGCCGCGGATCTATGCCTGCCCGCCATACCCTACTTTTACGGCTTCAATCGCCGCCGATATACGGCTATCCTTCTGTGACAACGACTTAATAGTAACGACTTATAGTATCGTTGGATTTTAACTTCAATTTCACCAGGGTCAGGGCGCATCATCTACCAGTTCTCTATCTATCCTTCTAGGGTATAGATATTATTGGGACTATTTAATCCACTTTCCTTAGCCAGTAACTCCCATGATAATTACAATCATATTTCCTCTATCTAAATCTTCAGGTGCTAAATCTGCATATTCACGACCTGATTGCACAACACACCAGCAGCTTCTACTAGAATGCCTCGCAAGTCTTCAATTTCCATCTCGGTCAAATCTCGGTTCAGATATTCGGAACGTTGTTTAGTTAGTACCCAATCAGTGCCTTTTCATAGATTAAAATTTTTGACAATTCGGGAGAGCCACCTGTGCAAGTGTTCTCCTCCGTGTGAAAAAAAAATCTTTAATTCTCACCCTTTATCTCGTCATACTTAGCTTTTACAGCCTGGATATCCTGCCACATCAACCATTTTGGTGAACCTTTTTCCCGTGATGGGTTACGCAATAAATAGGAAGGGTGGAAAATTGGCATACATAAACGCCCTTCTGACTCTAGCCATTGTCCGCGAATTTTCGTAATTCCTTGTTTACTTCCTGTAATGCCTTTAACAGCAGTTGCACCAGTTAATAAGATGATTTTCGGGTCAACTAAACGTATTTGTTCTAATAAATAGGGTTTGCACGCTGCCATCTCTTCCGCTGTGGGAACTCGGTTTTCTGGTGGGCGGCATTTGTTTATATTACCAATATATACATCTTGCTCTGTACTTAAATTTACAGATGCCAAAATTTTCTCTAATAATTGCCCTGATTTACCGACAAATGGTAAACCGGTTTCGTCTTCGCTTTGTCCTGGTGCTTCCCCAATAATCATGATTTTGGCTTGGAGATTTCCACGTCCCACAACCGCATGAGTGCGATTTTCACCCAACCCACAACGACGGCAGTTGTTACAATGCTGTGCTAATTCCGGCATATTCGCATAAGTCCCGGATGGAATAGGAATTTTTGCGTCTGTGGGAATCAAGTCTTGTTGGTTGAAACTTGATCCGTCAAAGAGACTCAGTTGGGTGTCGCTACTCATGAGAATGGGGATTTTGGCTGGGCAATTTCATTAAATTGGAATTTAATGGGAATTCTTGCAAAAGTCCCAAAATAACAATAATTAACCGCAGGTAAATGCGGATAAACCTTGATGATTTGATTGATGCAAGAGGTCTATTGTATCAAGTAGAGGTCTATTGTATCAAGTAATGGCTGTGGAAGGTAAGATTACAATGCTTCTGGTGGGGAAATATCAGATCCAACACAGATACCAGTGGAAGTAGATTTGATGCCTGGTTTAATGTTGGCTTCTATTTTTTGGGTGGAATGGCATAGTGATGAAGATGTGGGAATAATCAGTTGGGAATTTTGTACGGTGTCCTTGTTTGTTTGCTCAGACATGAAAGACAATCCTCCTAGCGTCCCAGCAACAAGGGCTGTATAAACTACATATAAATGTATTGGTCGGATTTCTATCTCTAATCTTGCAGAAAAGTTTTTGGCATGATACCAAGATGGTAAAACTGATTTTGTCTGGTTGGGTACGGCTAGGGAATTAGCTAAAAGTGTGCCATTTAATCCCAAGGGATGTGCCATGACGCGGATAAAACCACGAATTTAAGAATTTAAGATGTCTTCTGGCAGTATTTCAAAATTACCCTTCTCGATTGCTTCCATCTGGTGAGTTGATATATGAGTGTAAATATTCAGGTTTTGCAGAGTCAGACCTTGAGATTCTCTTGCTTGTCTGAGTTCTTCACCAATTTGACGCAGACGTTCTAACCTTTGTTCTGCTGCTAGTTGTGCTGCTAGTTGACTTTTAGAAAGTTTGTGCCGTTTGGGAAGCCTGTTGCTTGGTGTTAGTCTTTTTGGTTGGTCTTTTATGGTTTCATTTGCTACTGAATCTGTTTTAGATATTGATGGTAAATTACTTTGTTTAGTCTCTATTAATGCTGGTTCTGGGGTGGATTAAATAGTATTTAAGGTTGGTGTTGAATTGCTGGATTGTTCTAACTTTGGATTTGGTAACTCGGTGTCATCTACTTTAATATTGATATCTGTCACTGTCTGCTGTTTTCGTGCAAATTGCTTAAATGCTAAAGTGATGGCTTCTCTACCCACGGCTTTAAATAAAGTCTTGGCTTGTTCATCGGTTGAACCTAGTAATTTTTGTAAGTTAGCTACTGCTAGGCGATAAACTTTACTCTGGTGTAGTTCAGATTCTATTTCTCTCAGTAGCGATTGCAATTCATCTTTACTAATTTGCACAGTATAATTGCCGGGAATATCGAGAAAATATGCAGATGCCATGGTCATGATCTTAGTCTCTCCGGGTGTCAGAGGAAAAAGCGGTTTTACCTGTGTCATTTATTCTACGACGAATTGCGACATCCGGATTCCCAGGTATCATTTCCGACGATTTTTAGCTAAAAGCCATAATTATTACTAATATAATTATCTCTGGGAACAAAAAAGACTGATCACGTATCAACAGAATATTGTAATTATTCCTACCAAAAGCACCAGCTAAATAATTCTTCCAGTAGAGGTGATAAGTGATTTATGACCATAGAATGTATATCCAGCCTTGTAAGTAAGTATGGATAAATACAATAAATGGGCGCAAGTAAACAGTAAAATATGGTAATCAAGGGTTGCCATTGTGAAAATGAGGATTAGACATCTGGTTAACAAGAATGTAGAAACCTTGTATAAAATATCTCTACAATGGTTCTGGATACAGTATAAGGCAAGGAAATCTTAACAGGGTTTAAAGTCTATCTGTAACTGATAGCGCATCACCGTCTATTCTCATTCAATTGATAACCCCTATAATTGAATACTTTTTTTAATTTATATACAAATATATAAGATTATATGTATTGATTTTAGAGGAGATAAAGGTGACTGTTTTAAATGATGCCCAACAAGAACAACTAAAAGAAATAACTGCCAATTTACAAGAGGTCAGACAGGAAAAAAATATCAGTCTAGAAGAAATTTCTATTCAAACACATATTCGACTAAGTTTTTTACAAGCTTTGGAAGAATGGCGATTTGAGGATTTACCGGAGCCTGTTTTTATACAAGGTTTTATTCGCCGTTATGCAGATAGGTTAGAACTAGATGGTACTGCTATAGCTAACAGCTTTAAAATTAATTTTGCTCCTTTAGAATCTAATCATTCAATTAGAAAACCAAGTATTTATATACCGCTGTTTGTTCCTTACATTTTTTTATTAATAGCTGCTGCTGTGGGACTGTTCTATTTACTCAAGATAGATTTTAGAGATAAGTCATCAGCTAAGAAACAAAATCCTATGTTGAGCGTTCAACAAAAAACGCTAACGTCTCCTTTAAATTCAGAAATATTACCATCTCTAAATACCGATCCTGTTTCTACAGCGATACCTTCTCGAACTAGTACATCTATTTCAGATGTTGCTGTTACTTTAGAGCTTAAAGGTGACTCTTGGGTACAAGTAAAAGCTGATGGTAAAACTGAATTTGAGGGAATTTTAACTAAGGGAGAAAGAAAAAATTGGACAGCCAAAAAATCGTTGACTGTCCGTTCTGGTAATGCTGGTGTAGTTTTAATTTCTGTTAATGAAGAAGAACCAAAACTATTAGGGAAAAATGGTCAAATCAAGGATTTTACTTACAAGAAACAATAGAAAAACTGACCACTAACCACTGATAAATCAGGCTATCTTCGCTTTTTGAAGATGCCAATTAGTTGATTCTTCATAAGAGTATGCTACTTGTAAAAGTAGGTCTTCTCTCAGTACTTTGCCGATTAGTTGTAATCCAATTGGTAAACCTTTGCTGTCAAAACCACAAGGTACGCTAATACCGGGTAAACCGGCAAGATTGACGGGAATGGTCATCAAGTCATTTAAATACATACTCAAGGGATCCGTGATTTTTTCGCCCACTTGAAATGCTGTGGTGGGTGCGGTGGGACAAACTAAAATATCTACTTGTTGAAAAGCTGTTTCAAAGTCTTCTTTAATTAAGGTCCGGACTTTTTGTGCTTTCAAGTAGTAGGCATCATAATAACCGGCACTGAGGGCATAAGTACCAATCATAATCCGGCGTTTGACTTCTGTTCCAAAGCCGATCGCACGGGTACTGGTGTACATGGAAAGCACGTTGTCTGCGTCAGGAGACCGCAAGCCATATTTAACGCCATCGTAACGGGCGAGGTTGGCTGATGCTTCCGATGGGGCGATAATATAGTAGCTGGGTACGCCATAACGGAATCGGGGACAGGAAATATAATGAATTTCTGCACCTAAAGTTTCTAGTTGAGTGATCGCACTCTTTACTGCTGCTTCTACTTCTGGATCTAATCCTTCACCAAAGGTTTCTTTAATTACACCAATTTTTAGTTTTTTCCCTACTTTCAGGTCTGGTGTTAAGCTAGCAGCGTAGTCAGGAATTTCTACTTTTAAGCTCGTCGAGTCTTGAGGATCATAACCTGCGATCACATTTAATAAAATCGCGGTATCTTCCACTGACCGACCAAATGGGCCAATTTGATCCAAAGATGACGCATAAGCCACCAAACCATAACGGGAAACTAACCCATAAGTCGGTTTCATCCCCACCACACCGCAAAAAGAAGCCGGTTGACGAATTGAACCCCCCGTATCCGAACCAAGGGATACAACGCATTCTTCAGCCGCTACAGCCGCTGCCGAACCACCAGAAGAACCACCAGGAATCCGTGAGATATCCCAAGGATTAGCTGTAACTTGATAAGCAGAGTTTTCTGTGGAACTACCCATTGCAAACTCGTCTAAGTTGGTTTTACCAACCATTACGCCCCCAGCATTGGCGAGTTTTTGCGTTACCGTTGATTCATAAGGTGGGACAAAATTTTCTAAAATCCGAGAAGCGCAGGTGGTGCGAATACCCTTGGTACACATATTATCTTTGATACCGATGGGAATCCCTGCTAAAATACCTATTTCTTCACCAGCAGCGATTTTTGCATCCACAGCACTAGCCTGTTCTAGAGCCCGTTGTGCCGTGACAGTTAAGAAACTGTGCAGTTTTGGTTCTAATGCTTGAATGCGATCTAAAGCTTCTTGGGTAATTTCAACGGCAGAACGTTCTTTTTTTACTAGCTGTGTGTGCAACTCGCGAATGGATGCCATAAATAATTTTTCTCTTTATCATTCAAGTCATTGATTTTAGCATTTACAGGACTGAGGATTGGGGAATTTTCGTCTGAACTTCTGAATCCTATGGAGTCTGTTTGGTAATTATACTGTCTGTGTTGTAATGTAGTATAGGGAATCTTGCCCGCTTATTATTAATAATAAGCTAACATCTTTAAATATGCCTGCAAAAGACATTTGTCACAATAATGCTGTTAAAAATGCCCTAATTAAATAAGGCTGGATAATTACAAATGATCCCCTACATTGAAAATGGGGTCAAAAGGATATGTATGTAGATTTAGGAGCACAACAACTTTTAGCACTAGAACAAGGAATTAAAAAAATCGCCGTAGAAATTAAAAGTTTTGTCGGTCCTTCAGAAATGTCAGACTTGAAAGATGCTATTGGTGGATTTGTTTTGTATCGTGCTGTGATGAGTCGTCTAGAACCTGACATAATTTTATATTTAGGAATACGTGACGCTGTATTTACAGCTTTAGTTGAAGAACCGATTGGTAAACTTTTAATATAAAGCGTAAATGTAAATTTACTTGTTTTCAATCCTGAAACTGAGAGGATAACACAATGGATACCTTAGATAACTAAGATAACTATCGCCGTCTTATTAAAGAAGTATTAGTACCTTATACACAAATCCCTTACTCCTATGGAGTGATTGAATGTAAAACAGTTTTTGATCGTGAAAATGATAGCTATTTACTAATAACTGTTGGTTGGGACGATGCTAAAAGAATTCATGGTTGTTTAGTTCATCTTGATATTATTGATGGCAAAATCTGGGTACAACGAGACGATACAGAAGATGGTGTTACTTATGAATTAGAAGCGGCGGGAGTTCCTAAAGATAAAATTGTGTTGGGTTTTCATCCGCGAGATGTTAGGCAACATACAGGATATGCTGTGATATAAGGTGCTTTAGGCGAAAAGAGAAGTTTTATTAAATTAAATCAAAACGTTTTTTAACCTCTTCCCAATTTGATAATTTTCTAACCGTCGTTCTAGTTCCTGTTGTTGTGCTGGACTCAAGGGAAGTTCTTCTTGTTGTTCTAAGATGCTGTCCCATAAATCTTCAGCAAGTTGGATACTTTCTGCAATGCTGAGTTCAGAAACTTCAACTTTCAAGAGGGGATGGAGACTCATGAGTAGAGAATTAAGGTCGAGCTTTTATCTATTTTATAGCATTGGGGAATTTGACTGTTGTGGAGAAAATTTCTGGATATCAGTGAGTAATGTACTGAAAAATATGTAATTACGTATTAAATTGGCTATTTATACGGAGAGATTTATGTATAATAGTTGGATATACTATTGGTAGTAGTGTTATGCCTAAAAGAATCAGTGAAATTTTTGGGGTTTCTGAGGATGATCTAAAAAGAGACGGTGTGTTTCATGGATTTATAAACCTAGATTCAGTGTTTTATGTTGATCCCCATCTTCTGGAAAATACAAAGATTCCAGAACTTGAGAACTCATACATACACTTCAAAAAATATTTTTCAGAAATCGTTCATGTTCTAGAGAACGCAAAAACTTCTGAAGATAGATTTCTTAGCACTGCTCATAAAAAACTGAGATTTCCAGAAATATCATTCGTCGTACCATTGGGATTTTCCACAGCGGAAAATCCAGTCCATCTACTCTCAATAAAATTACATCGGGTTGCGTTTCATTGTCATCATCAAGCCGTACAGTGGGTTCAACACCCATTTCCATGTTAGGAATAGATGATTTATACACACCGAACCATGTAATGATTTTGGCATGAGGTTTGGCATGAGGTGTAAAGTGTAAAGGAGAAGCCACGTATACAATAAATACCTTAAATTAACTCAGCTTTTTTGACATGGGGTGCAGCCGCATAAAGACGTTCAAACTCTGAACGATGCAAGCGATAGCCATTTTCAAGAAGCGGTAAATTTGGCGCAAATTTAGAAATATCTCAACCTATAACTTAGAATATTTTCGTATACAGTATGGGGAGCGATCGCCAAATCGCAAGAATTTGTTAAGCAATAACCTAGTACAGTACGGCGTAAATAAACTAACCATTCTAAATCGCTGAAAAGCTCATGCCGTATTCATTTTGAATTTTGTTCGCCTAGCGTCTCCGAAGGATATATTTTGTTAGCGTAGCTCTTCTGAAAGAAGCATTTTGAATTCACGGCGCTACTAGTATAAGGATAACAAATCAACTGTTAGAGTATGATATTGCAGATGGTAAACTGAAAGCGTTAGCTCCAGAGAGTATGACACACTGATCGGTAAAGTACAATTGAAGTTTAAGCAAATATCTAGAGATACCTTAGAAAAGCTAAATAATATGGTGAAAATAATTTCACGTCAATTCTTAGGTCAAGCCAATGTTTATAATATTGGGGTTGCACAAGACCATAATTTTGCGATTAAAAATGGTTTAATAGCCTCTAATTGCTTCAACAAATCGCATTCCACGGCTTACGGTTATGTCACTTATCAAACGGCATATTTAAAAGCCAATTATCCCTTAGAATATATGGCGGCGCTGTTAACTTCTAACAGTGGGGATACGGACAAAGTGCAGAAATACCTTAACAACTGCACAAGTATGGGGATTGAAATAGATCCGCCGGATATTAACCGTTCTGGGTTAGATTTTACACCAGCTGAGAAGAAGATTTTATTTGGATTTTCGGCGGTGCGGAATGTGGGACAAAATGCGATCGCTTGTATTCTCGAAGCAAGAGGAGAGGGAGGAGAGTTTAAATCCCTTGGGGATTTTTGCGATCGCATTGATTTACGTGCTGTAAACCGTCGTACTTTAGAATCACTGATTCAGTGTGGAGCCTTTGACAAAATTGAATCCAACCGCCAACAATTAATTAGAGACTTAGAATTAGTATATGATTGGGCGCAATCCCGTGCTAAAGAGAGAGCTAGTGGACAGGGGAATTTATTTGATTTAATGGGTAGTAGTTTTGCAAATAATGGTAATCTACAGAAATCAAATAATGCCTTTCAATCTGCGCCTAAAGCTGAAGTAACTCTGGATTTTCCCCCACAAGAAAAATTGCGGCTGGAAAAGGAACTATTAGGTTTTTATGTATCGGCTCACCCACTCAAAGATATTAAACAATCATCATCACTGCTCGCACCAATTAATCTCTCACAATTAGGAGAACAGAAAGATAATACTATGCTTTGTGCAGTGGTCATGCTGAATAATGTCAAAAAAGTAGTGACGAAAAAAGGTGATCCCATGGCAATCTTACAAATAGAAGATTTAACTGAATCATCAGAAGCCATTGTCTTTCCTAAAAATTATGAACGAGTTAGTTCACTATTACAAGTTGATGCCAGATTAATAATTTGGGGTAAAGTAGACCGAAGAGATGAGCAGAATCAATTTATAGTTGAAGACGCAGAACCAGTTGAAAAAGTCCAGATGGTAATGGTAGAATTGAATCCCCAGGAGGCTGGAACTCTTGAAGTCCAACATCGGCTCAGATCAATTTTGAAGGAACAATCAGGAGATAAAGATAAAGCAAAAGTACCTGTAATTGGTATTATTAAATCGGAAAACCATCGTCAATTAGTACGTTTTGGACAACAATTTTGGGTACAAGATTCTTCTTCAACCCTGCAATCTCTCAAAAATGCTAAATTCCCTGCGCATGTTAAGAAATTGATAGATAATTAGTATTATCCATAAATAATAGCGGTAGCGTGACATAAGCCATATTTCAGGGCTAATAACCAAAGTCATCTTTTGATGACTTCAGCTATGAGACAGGTAATTAATTCCCAGGTGGTACTGGGGTTTTATATTAAGTTGACCTCATGTACCCATTGCAAATCTCTGAAAGGCTCACGCTATATTCATTAATAGTAATATACTACTGAATTCCTAATCATGGCAATCTACTTTTATCATTCTCGTGATCAATATGCTTGTTTTTCTAATTTCTCACCTCACGGGTTTATCTTAGATGATTTGTATTGGCTTACTTACTAGGGAATATTACTTTCAAGCCCAAAAATTTCTTGGTAAATCTCATTTAGAACAAATTCGTCTTGTTAAAACCCTAAAAGATGTGGCAAAAATGGGTAGACAAAGAACTAGTCCCCTGCGTTCAGATTGGGAACAAGTAAAAGATGATAAGTAGGTAGATACAAATAAAGATAACTATGTAAAAAAATATCAATTACTTGAAATCCTTGCGATTACTTGATTCCCGTTTGCTGTATTCAGCATGACATAGTTATCAATTTTTCCGCCCACCTACTTATTATGCGACTAGCAGTGTTATGTAAGCTTTCTACCCATGCAGATATTAGAGAAATGCTACTTTCTACAGGTAATGAAGAAATAGTTGAAAATTCATCTGTAGACTATTATTGGGGTTGTGGTACTGATGTCAGTGGTAAAAATATGCTAGGCATCATTTTAATGGAAGTACGGGAAATATTACGAGTTTAGTAAATACTCAGGTTAGAAACATTGGTAACTCTGAATCAACCAATATTTTCGGACCAAGCAGAAAACAGGAAGAAAAAATATCACAAAATATGATAATATTTCATTTCACTCTACAATAGGTGCATAAGGTTGCCTGTGGGGTGATTTTAAGTATAGTATCAGTATCATTACAGTCAATAGTTAATGCTTAAAATGGATAGATACGAGGTAAGTGAGCAAGTTGTAAAATTTAAAGTGGTAATTCAGCATTAGGAGTTAAATTATTATGTCTACTTTACAAAAAGTGAAGAAATATTATAAATGGTCATGGGATGTATCTCTTGGTGGCAAATATGATGAGTGGGGTACTAGCACCTACTTTATGGAAATTGATTGCAATTTATATGCTCGCAGACAAATAGAAGTTTATGAAAATGGCAACGTATTATTCTATGATAAAAACCATTCAGCCGATGATTATGGGATGTTATGCGATAAAAAATTAGATGACAAGAATATTGAAGAATTTGAAATTTCAGAGGCAGAATTTGAACAAGTATGGCACAGTAAAACCCCCATTAATAAATGATGGGGGATGGGTGATTACCAGAAATTATATTCTTTGTCATCTATAAGTGATCGCTCACACATTAGATGCAATTACTGCTAGATTGGGCTCTATCAAGGAATTAAGGAAAGTCAACAAGCGTAAATCCGTAAAATCAGGAATTGCCATCAATGTACCCTCTTCCTGCAATTGTTGGGGATCATGGGTAGAAGCAATGCCAATTGTGGATATATTATTAGCAGCAACAGCAGCACGAATACCGGAAGGAGAATCATCTTCTAAAGCAATAGCTTGTTCTGCTGTAATTCCCAACTTGTGGAGAGCAACTTTGTATGGTTCTGGATCTGGTTTCCCGGCTATACAATCATCTTCTAAAACAATGGTATGGAAAACTTCTTTAATGCCAAGAACTTGCACCATCAATTCAGCATTTAATCTGGGAGCGTTAGTTGCTAATACACCTTCTATTTGATGTGTTTGTGTCCATGCTAACAACTCTGAAAATCCCTCCATAAGTCCCAAATGGGAAGAACCTTCGCGGAAAAGAGCTTCTTTCTCATCAGCGAATCTTTCACCTTCTGTTACTGATAATTGCGGTAGAATATCTTTCACAATTTCTGGGTTTATTCGTCCACTAATTGGTTTATTCGTCCACTAATTCAGGATTTGTAGGAAATTTCATCAATTTGCATGCTGTAATTTAACAGCATTTCTCTCCAAGCTTGGTAGTGTATTGGGTCAGTGTTGACAATAGTGCCATCTAGGTCAAAGAGAATTGCAGTTAGCATGGTTTTTTGGTAAAATGTAAACAAGCGTTGAGTTGATCTACCTAGTTTAACGTAAATTGGCAGTTAGAGAACAAGTAATAGGGAATAGAGAATAGATTCAGCGTTTTTCCTAATCAAGAATTACGAATTATCAATTACCAATTGTTTAAGAAAATGCCAGCCGCTACAAAATCTTTTCGTGTTGATGATCTCTTAGTGCAGATTTACAATTCTGAAGCGGAAATGGCGCAGGATGTTGCCGAAATTGCACATGAGTATTTACAGCATCTTCTTGAACAACAGAATACAGTAGCAGTGTTGTTAGCTACTGGCAATTCTCAACTTAAATTTCTGGATGGTTTAATAGCTTTAGGTGGAATAGATTGGTCAAACATAATTTTATTTCATCTTGATGAATATTTAGGAATCAATGCCGATCATCCTGCTAGTTTTCGGTATTATCTGCGGGAAAGGCTAGAAAAACAAGTTCTTCCACAGAGATTTAATTATATAGCAGGGGATGCTTTAGAACCAATTGTTGAGTGCGATAGCTATAATAAATTATTACAAGCCCAACCAATTGATTTATGTCTTCTTGGTGTCGGAGAAAACGGACATTTAGCCTTTAATGACCCAGCAGTAGCAAATTTTCAAGATACCGCTAAAATTAAACTCGTAAAACTAGATCAAATCTAGCGTCAGCAACAGATAAAAACAGGATATTTTGCCAATTTAGAAGCAGTTCCTCAATATGCTTTTACTGTCACTATTCCCATGATTTGTACAGCCAAAAAAATTATCTTTCTTGCACCAAATACACGCAAATACAAAATAGTCAAAGAGATATTACAGGGAGCTATTACCACAAATTATCCAGCTTCTATATTGCGTAAACAACCACAAGCCACGTTATTTTTAGATGTAAATTCTGCGAGTTTACTAACTTAGTTTTTATTCAGCTTCCAACTAGACAAGTATTCCTCCAGATACGTACAATCTTCACATTTGATTTCTTGACCAGGATTCTGACATTTGCAGGGAAGACTCACAAAACATTCATCAGGATGTTTGAAAATCCATGACTTTTTAAGTATAAAGTATAAAGTTGCTTCTTGTAGCCAAACAATCAAATCTTGCACCATGATATCAACTCAAAATGTAAGGAGTAAAAAATTATAAATACAAACCTTATTAACCTCAGTTGCATCATTAATTTATAGTCAGCATTCAGCTAATGACTAACGGCACGCTATGTGAATAGCAGTCAGCTTTCTCAGGCTAAAGCCAAAAATGCCTATTTGATAATTAACCAATTTCTGAAACATTCTGACTCCTGACTTATGAAGTCTTACAATTTATATTGTAACTACCCTATCCAGATTTTATAAAAAATAGATCACCAACTTATTTAAAAACTCTGGTATCTACAATCCTTACACTTTAAATAAATAGAAAAATGTTCACTTCATCCTTAAAGCAGATATATTTTTCCCCCATAAGATATATAGCACTAGACAGGGTGATTAGGAGATTAATTAATGTTTAAATTCAGACTAAAAAAGGGTTTTACTTCTGAATTCTGACTCCTGACTCTTGCTATAACTCAATATGTCGCTTATTTGATTAACCTACCATCTTCCATCTGAATTATTCGGTCGGCAATATCTAAAATTCTGTTGTCATGAGTGACAATTAAAATAGCACAATTCTGCTCTTTTGCTAATTCCTGCATCAAATTGACAACATCTCGGCCTGATTTACTATCTAAAGCTGCTGTAGGTTCATCAGCCAAGACTAATTTAGGATGACTCACTAAAGCGCGAGCAATAGCGACTCTTTGCTTTTGTCCTCCTGAAAGATCAGATGGATAATAATTAATGCGATTACCTAATTTCACAGTATCAAGTATTGCTTCTGACTGTATTTTAGCTTCCCATTGTGAAATATTAGTTTGTAATTCTAAAGATATTTGTACATTTTGTCTAGCTGTTAGGAAATCCAGTAAATTATGTGCTTGAAAAATATAACCAATCTGACGACGTACTTGTACTAATTTGTCATTACTGACTCCAAATAATTCCTTTCCAATAAATTTTAAACTTCCCTCTTGAACTGAACGTAAAGCCCCAATTAAAGTTAGTAAAGTCGTTTTTCCAGAACCAGATGGACCAGTCATAATCACAATTTCACCAGATTTGATCATCAAATTAACGTCAAATAATATCTGGTTTCGTAACTTGGTTGTACCAAAGTAATGATTAAGCTTAGTAATTTCCAAAATAAAATTTGATTGTCTCATATTACAGAAAGTTAGAAAATATCTGCTGGATCTACCTTGCGTAATTTATTGGTAGAGAAAAATCCAGAAGTTAAACACATTAAAGTTGCCGAAATTAAGACTATCAATGCTTTCTCTATATCCATAGTAATTGGTAACTTAGTTGCATTCTTAGCAAGATCATAAAGTCCTAAAGATATAACAAAACCAGGGATATAGCCCAAAGCAGCTAAAATTAAAGCTTGTTGAAAAACCACAACCAAGAGGTATTTATTTCTAAATCCCATTGCTTTAAGAGTAGCAAATTCAACAAAATGTGTGGATATATTGCTATAAAGAATCTGATAAACAACAATTACTCCAACCACAAAACCCATAAATACCATCAGGTTAAATACAAATCCAATTGGTGTTCTTAAAGTCCAATAATCTTTTTCAAAATTAATAAATTCTTCGCGAGTCATCACGACAACATCTTTGGGTAATTTGGCTGATAAATTTGCCAACACTTTTTTGGGATTAGCACCAGGTTCGAGATGAATTAAGCCTATATCTATTTTATTAGCATCACGTTCTTGAAATATTCGCATGAAAGTAGAAGAACTAACGATTAAATTACCATCAACTCCAAAGGAAGGACCAAGACTAAATAAGCCGCAAATTTTTATTTTGTAACCTACTAAACCCAGATAACTAAATATTTCCAGACTCATAGGTTTATTTTGTTGATAATATTCATCAATTGGTCCAAACTCTGGACGAGAAGCACGGTCAAAAAAAACCTGATCAGGGATTTGCAGTAACTCAAACTTTTCCTGAAGTTCTGGTAATTTAAAAATCGGTTTTACTGGATCAAATCCAAGTACATAGATAGGATACTTGCGTCCATTAATAGGATTTTTTAACTTAGCAAACTGCACATATAAAGGATCAACAGATTCAATATCCGAAAAACCTAATGTCTGATATAAACGACTGCGAGAAAAACTTTGATTAGAGGTCAAAGATTTATATTGGGCGCTAATTAAAAACAAATCTCCTTTGAGATTTTTATGCACCTGTGTAGCACTTGCGTAAAGAGCATCTTGAAAGCCAATTTGCATAAACATCAAAACAGCAACAAAAGCAATTCCTGCTAAAGCTACAAAAAAGCGCACTTTTTGTTTAGCTAGTTGTAGCCAAGCTAGAGGTATATTAAGAATCATATTTAATTTAAAACCTCTGGTAGTATAGATTCTAGGAATCCTCAATTATCTGCAAAATCTTAATGAGTGTAGAGTGGGTAATTCTCACTCTATGTATATTTTCATGTTTCGTGGAGACTATTAACGTAATCCAAATCTAAAATCTAAAATCCAAAATGGATTATACTTTAATGAGTACCTCCACCTGTAAATTAGTCAAAGCTGCAACTCGTTGGTTATCCGTTGATTTATCAATGCGAATTTTGACATTAATTATTTTATTATCTGTATCTGCACCGGGATTATTATTGAAGATATTTTGTTTACCAACTTGCAAACCAATATCTGTGACTGTTCCTTGTATTTTTCCTGTAAAAGCATCACTAGTAATGTCAACTGATTGACCTAAACGCACTTTTTTAATATCAGTTTCGTAGACTTCTGCTACTACATACATTTTTTGAGTGCGACCTAATTCAGCTATGCCATTATTACCAATTATTTCTCCTGGCCAAGCATTAATTTTTAGTATTTGACCATCTATAGGAGAACGGATAGAACTTAAATCTAGTTCTGCTTGAGCTTGTTTAACAGAAGCTTTTGCACTATTAACATCAGCTTGCGCGGCTTGTATATCAGTAGGGCGAATTTCAACAATACTATTAAGCCTAGCTTGGGCTTCATTTAACTGTTTTTGCAGGGTTTCTACAGTTCGATTTAAGGAAGCTTTAGCCTCATTGAGTTGCTGTTGTACTGTATCTCTTCGCAATCTTTTGGTATCTCCATCAGAAGCAGAAATAGCACCATCTTGATATAATTTCTGATATCTTTGATGCTCTGTTTCTGCATTATTTAATTCGGCTTCTAACAGAGCAATTGTAGCTTTTTGAGCAAAAGTTTCTCCACGCAATTCAGCATCTAGACGAGCAATTGTAGCTTTTTGAGCATAAATATCACCTTGTTTTGCACCAGCTTCTACTCGTTTGAGACTAGCTTGAGCAACTCCCACTTGTTGTTTAGCTTTTCCTAAAGCAGCAAGATTAGGAGTATAACTATCAAGAATTGCTACTACTTGTCCTTGACGAATTTTATCACCTTTGTTTACTAAAAGTTTAGCTACTCTTACCCCTCCCCCTTGAGAATTAGGAGCAGACAAATGAATAATTTCTCCTTCGGGTTCCAAACGTCCTAAAGCTGCAACATCAGTCACTGTAGGGGTAAAATTACTGATAGGAACTCGAACATTAGACCTAGATTTAAAATGAAATTTTGATAGGCTGTAGAGAGATACTGTAGCAGTAGTTATAGCTGTAGTAATTGCCAGGGTTATGGACAACCAACTTATAGGGTTTGTCAATGATTGCTTTTCCTTGTGTACCATAATTTTTGTCTTTTACATTAGCAATTAGGTTGTTACTTCGTTTTCTCTAACTGACATTATTTCTGTTCTTTAGGTACAGATAAGTACACTTGATAGCATTCCCTGATAACGTTGCTTCTAAATACTTGGCGAAGATAAAGCTAGAAAGATGGACAGACTATAGGAACATCCATCCATCTTTGGTACCAAATGGGGATAGTTAGTAATGACTGTTAATTCATAATCTAAAATCCGAAATTGGTATTAGCTATATCGGTAGTTAATAGAGTTATTTGTTGAGCATGACTTCTTTTTTCTTTTTCATGATGGCTAAGTATTCATTGCGAGTTCCATCCACTCGATAATGATCACAAATTTGACAGAGTTTCAGGATATCCAAGCGGCTAAATACTTTTTGATGTTCAATTCCGTTGTCGTTGCGCCACCGCCAGAAAGTTGTTCTATCAATCCGGCGATCGCTCTCAGGCCATCTGCGTCGTGATAGGAAATCTACCAATTCATCTTCATAAAAAGAGTAGCCTTTTGGTAACTTGAGAAGTTCTTCTCTCAACTCATTTAGCGGTATGAGTGGATCTAGCTCAGATAGTCTCATGCCAGCAAGCCCTTAATAGTTTCTTGTAATTCCAATTTTGCAGAACCGTAAATACAATCTGGTTGAATTGCATGAATTTGTACTGCGATACAATCAGTTTAAGACTGAATAGACTAATGAATTAATCAGGTGAATTTATATATTTAATCTACCTTATTCCATGTCTAATCACTGACCTAAACAAACAGTATGGATTTACATTTACATCATTCAACCACAAACAATAAACTGATTAATACACAATTTCAACCCTTATGCAACAAATATGTCTAAATCAAATTCGTAGGGGACACAAAATTAATTATTAGTTCATAAAGCTTGTTTTCATTTGTTACTTATTTACCGAGAAATAGTATCTATATTTCTTATAATCTTAATTATTTCATACTTTAGATATAGTAACGAGTAACTAAGTTTACCAGTTTATTCATTAATGATTTGAGGAAATCTTTGTCTGCTCATTAACCACCTGATAAATCAGATCCAGACTATTAATGGAAAATCTCCTCTCAGATAGATGTAACAATGTTTGACTACTTATATCCATCTCAATTTTGCTTGACTTTACACCTTTTTTATGATTTCGTAAAATTTATATGCAACTTTAGATATTAACTTGGCAATATCAGCTAATTATTGATATTACTTGGATAAGTAAATAATTCACCGCTATGCCTCAAGCAACTTGATATTTTTCTAATTTTATTGAGTTGCATTTGAGTTGCAAAAGTTTTGTCACCCATCTAAAATAAGTCTCAAGCGGCAGTTGAAGCGAAAGTACAGGGTAGAGAATTACGTTTTCTCTAAAAACTATTCTAGCTTGAGCCGCTAAGCGAAGCATTTTACCAAATTGAAGAACCTTAATAATTTGTTTACATAGAGAAGTTTGCCATCTCTAGTTGTTTAATTTAGAGAAAAAACAAATTTATTATCATCTCTATCTTCCACTACAGAATAGTGAATAAATAGTCATGGCCGCTTCCAAATTCGAAGCTGCATTATCACAATTACAAATTGAAGTCAGTAATTGTGAAAAAGCTCTGTTCCAGATGATCAATGAGAGAAGTAATATGTCAGAAAACACAAACATCATTAATCAAATTAATAAACAATTGCAACAAACTAATATAGCAATTATTGGGATGGCTTCAATATTCCCCAAATCCAAGAATTTACAGGAATATTGGCAAAATATAATTCAAAAAGTGGATTGTATTACTGATGTTCCCCCTTCCCGCTGGAGTATAGAAGACTATTATAATCCTGACCCCAAAGCCCCAGATCAAACTTACTGCAAGCGTGGTGGATTTATCCCAGATATTGATTTTAATCCGATGGAATTTGGTTTACCTCCGAATATTTTAGAGGTAACGGATATTTCTCAATTACTAGGTTTGGTAGTAGCAAAAGAGGCAATGGAAGATGCTGGTTACAGCGAATCTCGACAGTTTAATCGTCAACGTACTGGGGTCATATTAGGTGTAGCCATTGGTAGACAACTAGCAGTACCTTTGGGTGCAAGGTTGCAATATCCAATCTGGGAAAAAGTTCTCAAGAACAGTGGTTTATCAGAAGTAGATACCCAAAAAGTGATTGATAAAGTCAAAAGTGCTTATGTGCAGTGGGACGAAAATGCCTTCCCTGGAATGTTAGCTAATGTGATTTCTGGACGTATCGCCAACCGCCTTGACTTGGGAGGAATGAACTGTGTAGTAGATGCAGCTTGCGCCAGTTCTTTAGGTGCATTAAAAATGGCAATTAGCGAACTAGTTGAACATCGCGCCGATATGATGATCACTGGTGGAGTTGACACCGATAATTCGATTTTTGCCTATATGTGTTTTAGCAAAACTCCAGCGGTTTCTCCTGGTGATAAAGTCAAACCATTTGATGTAGATTCTGATGGGATGATGTTAGGTGAAGGCTTGGGAATGTTGGTAGTCAAGCGCTTAGAAGATGCAGTGCGAGATAGCGATCGCATCTATGCTGTTATTAAAGGTATTGGCAGTTCTAGCGACGGTAAGTATAAGAGCATATATGCACCCCATTCCGAAGGACAAATTAAAGCCTTACGTCGTGCTTATGAAAATGCCGGGTATTCACCGGAAACTGTGGGTTTAATTGAAGCACATGGTACAGGAACAATGGTAGGAGATCCCACAGAATTTACCTCTATTAAAGAAGTATTTGGTGAAAACAATTCCCAAACCCAATATATTGCTTTAGGTACGGTTAAATCACAAATTGGACATACCAAAGCGGCAGCAGGTGCAGCAAGTTTAATTAAAACAGCTTTGGCATTGCATCACAAAGTATTACCACCCACAATTAACATTACTAAACCACATCCAAAATTAAATATTGAGAATTCACCATTTTATTTAAATACAGAAACTAGACCTTGGATTAGTAACCAACCCAGACGCGCTGGTGTCAGTGCATTTGGTTTTGGAGGGACAAATTATCACGTTGTTTTGGAGGAATATGAAAATGAACATCATCACTCATATCGTTTACACAATACTGCAAAATCAATTTTATTATTTGCATCCACAACCCAAGAATTGTTATCTCGCTGTGAAGACATTCAAGGACAATTAACATCACCAGAAAAAGAAATACATTATCAACAACTAATTAGAGGATCTCAATCTCTAGAAGTTCCTGTCAATTGCGTGAGAATTGGATTCGTTGCCGATTCCTTAACCCAAGCTGAAGAATTATTGCGAATTAGTATTAATCAGTTACGAAACAAACCAGAAGCGGGATCATGGGAACATCCCAAAGGAATTTATTACCGCCAAAAAGGGATAGAAACTACAGCTAAAATAGTAGCTTTATTTTCTGGACAAGGTTCTCAATATTTGGAAATGGGGCGAGAACTAGTAGTTAACTTTCCCTGCTTACATGAAACCTATATTTATATGGATAAGCTGCTGTGTGAAGATCGGTTAAAACCTATTTCTGAAGTTGTATTTCCCCAGCCAGTTTTTGATCAATCACAAAAGCAACATCAGCTAGAAACACTGCAAAAAACAGAATATGCACAGCCAGGAATTGGCATTTTTAGTGCAGGTTTATACAAGATATTACAACAGGCTGGTTTTAAAGCTGATTTTGTCGCCGGTCATAGCTTTGGAGAATTGACAGCTTTGTGGGCTGGTGGTGTTTTAAGTGAAGAAGATTATTTCTTCTTAGTCAGAGAAAGGGGAAAAGCAATGGCTACACCCGCAGAATCTGACGCGGGGGGAATGTTGGCGGTAAAAGGTGATATTAATCAGCTAAAGGAATTAATTAAAGATTTTCCCCAAGTTGCTATTGCTAATTGGAATTCTCAGCATCAGGTGGTTTTAGGTGGAAAAACAGCAGAAATTACCAAAGTGCAGAATTTTCTCAAAGAGAAGGGATTTTCTACATTTTTATTAGAAGTTTCCGCAGCTTTTCATACACCATTAGTATCCTATGCCCAAAAACCTTTTGCTCAAGCGATTGAAAAGGTAACTTTTAATTCTGCTAAAATTCCAGTTTATACGAATCTAACTGCTGGATTCTACCCAAATGAAGCGCCAGCAATTCAGAAAAATCTCAAAGAACATTTGTTAAATCAGGTCTTGTTCCAACAAGAAATTGAGAATATCTATAAGGCTGGTGGTTATTGCTTTGTTGAGTTTGGTCCCAAAAACGTTCTCACAAACTTAGTGAAAGAGATTTTAGGTGATAAACCCCATATTGCTGTCGCCTTGAATAGGAATTCAACTAAAAATAGCGATTTAGGATTACGAGAAGCAGTAATACAATTACGAGTTACTGGTGTAGCTTTGCAAAATATCGACCCCTATCAAATTGAAACCAAAATTCCCGAAGTTAATAAAAAGAAAGTTCTGAATGTGCGACTCAACAGCACTAATATCACCCACAAAGCACAAAAAGCATTTGCACAAGCACTAGAAAATGGTCATAAAATCAGTGCAAATTCTCCCGAAGGAGAACCACAACCTGCTTTTGCTGAAACAACTATTACCTTACCAACAATTAGGGAAGATTTAGAGGAAGAATACAGTTATCATACATCTATGAATAATGATGTAAATTATAGGAACGATAGCAATTTAGAAAAAGTAGCAATTCAACTGCCCAATTACGACCGACTTATTGATAGTTTAGAACATTCCCTAGCAGAATTTACTCGTCAACAACGTGATATAATGCACGTTCATGAACAATCTTTGCAAAATCAAACAGAATATACAAAGACTTTCTATGAATTGACGCAACAACAGTATAAGTTGTTAGAAAATGGGGATATAAATGAGTATCAAGCACAAACACAACAACTAGCTATTTCTAGTTCTGAACGTAATATGATGCGGCTTCATGATCATCAAGCTGACACCCTCCGCATTCATGAAAAATATTTGAACTATCAGCAAGATTATGCCAACAATTACTTTCAATTACTGCATAAACATTATAAGTTTTTGTTGGTTACTGATGATATTCCTGTTCCTCAGCATCATTTAGTAGAAGAAACAAATGGAAAAACCTCTGTGAATA
Organism: uncultured Trichormus sp.; assembly: GCA_936914905.1. Taxonomy (GTDB): domain Bacteria; phylum Cyanobacteriota; class Cyanobacteriia; order Cyanobacteriales; family Nostocaceae; genus Trichormus_B. Next base: position 21,157 of record CAKZGI010000098.1, read on the forward strand.
GAAGTGGGGCTAATATTTCCCCTTCTTTTGCAGGAGAGGGATTAGGAGAGAAGTTAATTTCTCCTCCTAAACAAGAGGAACAGTTAGAAGAAAACTCAAATACCATCACAGTCATACCCACAATTCCCATTAATATTGATACCTCCACTCTTGGACAAACTCTACTTAGTATTGTCAGTGATAAAACAGGCTATCCAGTGGAAATGTTAGACCTGTCAATGGATATTGAGGCAGATTTAGGAATTGATTCTATCAAACGGGTGGAAATATTAGGAGGATTGTTAGAACTTTACCCAGATTTACCCAAACCGAACCCAGAAGAATTAGGTCAATTGCGGACACTGGGACAAATTGCGGAGTATATTAAAATTCTAGTTCTAGAGTTAGAAAATCAGAAAGTAGAAGTTTCAGAACCAAAAAATTTTCCAGTACAAATGTTAGTGGAAGTCCCTCACCAAGATGTTGCGAATGAACCACAGATTTTGGAATTTCACCCCAATGTTGCTGATACGGAAAGTTTCATTTCTGCCAGTGAAGATGATGTAAAACAATCTACTGGAGATGAAATGACGCAGATAGTAGAAAGAGTACCAGCAATCACAATACCCGCAGATTTGAGTAACGTTCTCCTCACCATTGTCAGTGATAAAACAGGTTATCCGGCAGAAATGTTAGAATTGTCAATGGATATTGAGGCAGATTTAGGAATTGATTCTATCAAACGGTTGGAAATATTAGGAGGACTGTTAGAACTTTATCCAGATTTACCAAGACCTAACCCTGAAGAATTAGCAGAATTAAGGACATTGGGACAAATTGTTGAGTATATCCAACATCAGACTCAGGGTGTAACCAAGTTACTAACTAATGAAAAAGAAGAATTTACATCGACAGAATTACATCCTCAAATTCTTCGCAGTCCGGCAAAATTAAAATCGCTTTCCCAACCAGATGCGTTAGATTTTATAATTCCTGAAACCCATGTCATTCTCATTACAGATGACGGCTATTCCACTACTGAAGAATTAGCTACATCTTTGATAGCAAAAGGTGTGAAACTTGTAGTTTTAAGCTTCCCTAACATTCAATCAAATTTACCTGCGGAAATTAATCGGGTAACATTAACTGATTGGGATGAAAAAAGTTTACAACAACAGTTAATTAACATTGCAGATAATTTTGGTACTGTAGCTACTTTCATTCATCTAAACCCTGTATTCAGCGGTAGTAATCAAATAGAAAAATCTATTCTCCGTCATATCTTTTTAATCGCTAAACATCTCAAAACATCACTTAATGAAGCAGCAACAAAATCACGTAGTTGTTTTCTTTGTGTTACGCGTCTAGATGGTGAATTTGGACTAGGAAACACAACTAATTTTAGTCCTATTAGTGCAGGACTATTCGGATTAACTAAGAGTTTAAATCAAGAATGGGAAAGTGTGTTTTGTCGTTCCCTTGATTTAAGCCCTGATTTAGATCCGCATACATCTGTAAAACACATACTTGCAGAAATTCATGACCCCAATTTGTTAGTTACAGAAGTAGGATATAGCAGCAAAGGTAGATGTACTTTAGTTGCAGAACCCTCTTCCCTCAGTCTCCAATCCCCAATAATCAATCCCCAATCTCAAGTATTTCTTGTCAGTGGAGGTGCAAAAGGAATAACAGCCCAATGTGTGATTAAATTAGCCCGACAATATCAATGTAAATTCATTCTTTTAGGTCGCTCTAGTAAAGAAACAGAACCAGTTTGGGCTGAGGATTGTGAAAATGAAGCCGAATTAAAAAAGCGAATTATGGAGTATTTTCAAGCACAAGGGGAAAAACCAACACCAATAATGATACAGAAAAAGTATCATGATATTTCCTCTCAGCGCGAAATCCAAAATACCCTCAAAGCCATCGCAGCCGCAGGAGGAAAAGCAGAATATGTGAGTGTGGATATCACTGAGAGCATTGTGCTAGCAGAAAAAATTGCACCTTTAGTTGAATATTTAGGGGCGATAACTGGCATTATTCACGGTGCTGGTAACTTAGCTGATAAACGAATTGAGAAGAAAACAATTCAGGATTTTGAAACAGTTTATGCAGCCAAAGTTAAGGGTTTAGAAAATCTGCTAAATTGTGTACATCCAAGCCAACTAAAATATTTAATTCTATTTTCTTCGGTGGTTGGTTTCTATGGTAATATAGGACAATCTGATTATGCGATCGCTAACGAAATCCTCAATAAATCAGCCCATCTTATCAAACACAATCATCCCCATTGTCATGTAGTGGCCATTAACTGGGGTCCTTGGCAAAGTGGGATGGTATCACCAGAATTAAAAAAAGCCTTTGCAGAACGAGGAATTGAAACCATACCCCTAGAAATCGGCACACAAATGTTAGTTGAAGAACTAATAAATACCTATCAAGAAAATGTACAAATCGTAATTGGTAGCCCATTAGTTTATATTCCCACTACCCTATCCAGCGACTTAAAAACCTATCATATCAAACGCCAATTAAGATTAGAATTCAACCCATTTCTACAGGATCATGTAATAGCAAGTCGTCCCGTCCTTCCCGCCACTTGTGGATTATTATGGATGGCTAACGCTTGCGAACAAATCCATCCTGGATTTAAAGCCTTTAGTTGCAACAACTTCAAAGTTTTGAAAGGAATAGTTTTTGATGAAAGTTTATCAAGTGAATATACTCTAGCAATCCAAGAACTTGCTAAGATTGAAAACAAAGAAATAGAGTTAGCAGCTAAAATTAGCAGCATTAATCCAGAAGGAAAAATCAGATATCACTTTAGTACAAATTTAACACTAAAGCGCGAAATTGACACCGCCCAAAACTACGAATCCCTAAACTTAACCCTAGATGAGCAATTCCTCATCGCAAATCAATTACTTTATCAGAATCGGGGAAGTAGCTTATTTCATGGGATCACATTTCAAGGTGTAAAATCTGTACTAAACGCCAGTCCTGGTAAACTCACCATCAAATGTAAATTACCACAACCTACAGCACAAAACCAGGGACAATTTCCAGTTCAAACATTCAATCCCTACATAGCTGACGTACAGGTTCAAGCCCTCTGGCTTTGGATTCAACACTTTCATCAAGTCGGTTGTTTACCCTCAGAGATTAAAACCTTTGAACAATTTGCACCTGTCCCATTTGACGAAACATTTTATGTTACTTGTGAAGTCAAATACAAAACCGCATCAAAAGTAATTGCTGATATCATTACCCACAATCGCCAAGGACAAATTTATAATCGCATGATTGGTGCTAAGGGAACTATTTTAACCAAACAAATAGGATAGATAGCTCACACAACGATGTAGAGGTTGGAAGAATCTCAAAAATATTAACAACGTACATCTCCTCATTCTTCCTGCGTAAGCATTCAGCTTTTTCAGGCTAATACCAAAAATACCTATTTGATAATTAACCAATTCTTCAAACATTCTGACTCCTTACCTTTCTGCGCCTCTGCGTGATATTACCTCTTAATTCAAACAATGGAGAATAATCATGAATAAATTCGCCAAAATAGCCATTCTAGGGCTAGATTGCATGACCAATGCTTATCAAGAATTAGATACATTTGAACGTAGTATTTACGAAGGAAAACAGAATTTTCTCCCTCTTTCCCATACCAACACAGGATTATTACCAATTCCGACAGCAGAAATTCAACAATTACTACCTCAACAACAATTGATTTTAAAGGTAGCTAATAACGCTCTCCAAGATAGCAAATTACATCCAGAGACAAAAATAGCCGTGATTATGGTAGGTGAATCTCAAAATCATCAACCTAATAAATTAGCAAGTTATATTTCTCGTCTTTGGGATGTAACCAGTCCAGCTTTCGGTGAAGAAAAGTCTGTTTTTTCAGCCTTGAATTTAGCACAGAAATTATTAACAAATAAACAAGTAGATGCTGTATTAATTGCAGCAATAGAGTTTACCAAAGAGGAACATCAAGTTCCTGATATACATACCCTTAGTTATGACCAAAATACGGATGCTACTTTACTAGGAGACGGTGCAGCTGCTATAGTATTACAACTTCATGAAACTGCCAAAGAGAATCATTGCATATATGCAGTAATTGATGCCTTGAGTATGGTGCAGAATTCGTCAAATCAACTAGCAGCAATCACTCAAGCTTGTGAAATAGCATTTCATCTTGCAGATATTCAAGCCAAAGATATTGGCTATTTGGAAGTTGATAGTAGTGGTATCCCCCAACAAGATGAGGCAGAAATCCAAGGTTTAATCACAGCTTATAAAACTGGAAAATCACATCTCAGTTGTGCTTTAGGTAGTGTTAAAGCTAACATCGGTAATACTCGCGCTGCATCAGGAATTATTAGTTTAATCAAAACAGCACTTTGTCTATATCACCGCTACATTCCCGCAGTTCCTCAATGGACTGGCGTAAAAACCCCAGATATTTGGCGTGAGAGTCCCTTTTATGTAGCCACAGAATCTAAACCTTGGTTTTTAGAATCAGGTGCAAACAGAAGAATAGCTGCTATTAATAGCATGGAAATAGATGGCAGTTATGCACATTTGATTTTATCAGAAGTAGCAAGTCAAATAGAACGCAATAGCAAATATTTAGAGCAAATGCCTTATTATTTATTTGCGCTTGCATCTGATAATCGCGCCTCTCTATTAAACCAAATTACTGGACTCCAAAAAAATCTCCAAAATTCACCTTCACTATCTCAAATTGCCAGTCAAACATTCAGAGAATTTCAAAAACATCAGTATTCAAATTACACCATTGCAATATTGGCACGTAATCAACAAGAATTAACACGAGAAATAGACCGCGCAATTCAAGGTGTTAACATTGCCTTTGATACTGGAAAAGACTGGCTAACTCCTCTTGGTAGCTATTTTACAGCCAACCCACAGGGAAAAAAGGGTAACGTTGCTTTTGTTTATCCTGGTTCTTTCACTTCTTATATTGGAATAGGACGAAATCTTTTTCGACTATTTCCCAAAATTTATAATGACCCAGTAATCAACAATGTTTATGAACGAGTTGCAAACATCGAAAAACTCATTTATCCCCGCAGTATCACTAAGTTATCAAAAAGACAATTAGAAACTATAGAACAGAAATTAATAGATGATCCAGTATCCATGCTGGAATCCGAAGTTGGCTTTGCTGGACTTATTACTGCAATCCTCAAAAACTATTTCCAAATTCACTCTCAATGTGCTTTTGGTTATAGCCTTGGTGAAACTAGTATGATGTTAGCACAAGGTATCTGGACTAGCTTTAAAAATACCAGTGATTACTTAAACTCATGTCCTCTATTTAGAACTCAACTATCTGGCCCTAAAAATGCAGTTCGTCAAGCGTGGGGACTACCTTTAGATGGCGACAATAAAGACTTTTGGAGTAACTACATTCTTATTTGTCCAGTTTCTCAAGTTAAAGAAGCAATTAAACATGAAAACCGCGTGTATATTCCTTTGATTAATACACCTGAAGAGGTTGTCATTGCAGGAGAAATACAAGCTTGTCAAAGAGTAATTCGAGAACTCAATTGTGATGCTTTTCCTACATCTATTAATCATGTCATTCATTGTGAGCCAATGCACTCCGAGTACAATGAACTCGTAAAAATTAACACTTTACCTATCCAAAATATACCAAATTCAATTTTTTATTCTGCCGCAAACTACGAACCAATTACCCTCGATACTCATACTATAGGCAAAAATATTGCCAAATGTCTTTGTCATCAACTTGATTTTCCTCGCTTAATTAACCGCGTCTACAAAGACAATATCAGAATATTTATTGAAGTAGGAGTTGGTAGTAACTGTTCCCGATGGATTAGTGCAACTCTCAAAGAACGAGAACACATTGCCGTATCTATTAATAGAAGAGGCGTAGATGATCACACTTCAATTCTTAGAGCCTTAGCTAAACTACTCAGCCATCAAGTTAAATTAGATTTATCACCCTTATATCCTCAGCCAAAACATAAATTAGACATTAACACACCTCACAAAGATAAACCTGTAATTTATCCAGATAATTCCACTGTTCAACAACAAGATGAAATCTTAAAATCTCTTTCCACTCTTCCACCCAATAGTTATTATCCAAAATTGATGGATAATCATGTACTCATAAGCAAATCTCACACATTTTTATTAAAGTCCCGCCAACAATCACTACGGCAAATAAATTTGCTCATTCAACATCAAATAGATTCTTACAGAAGAATAGTTGAAATTCAGAAAGATAAATGATTTATCTTTGTTTTAGTACCTCTCTATGATACAAAGACTTGGTTAATCTATTTGAAAATAGCTGTAATCTATCAAAAATTTATCAGAGGTTAAATAAAGTGTTCAACACCGAGAATTTCCTGAATAATGGTTTCAAATTTTTTCCCACATTCTATAATCAAATACAATATTGGTACGGCGATTTAAATAGTGTTGCTTTTGATTCACATACAATTAAATCAAAATTAAGGCATTTAGAACAACACTGTTATATAGTAAGAAAAGAAAATCTAATTGGCATTACTAATAAAGGTAATATATCTTACATAAGTAATGGTAAAACAGACCAATTAGAACTCCTCATATCTGTTCCACCTATATCGCTTCAACAGTTAGGTGATCACAATATTTCAACATTTTACGGTGTTAAATATCCATATATGACTGGTGCAATGGCTCAGGGAATTGCTTCTGAAGAAATGGTTATTGCACTAGGAAAAGCAAGTATTTTAGGTTCTTTTGGTGCCGGAGGTTTATCTCCTTCCCGTGTCGAAACAGCCATCAACAAAATTCAACAAGCTTTACAACTAAAACCCTATGCTTTTAATTTACTCCATAGTCCTAGTGAACCGGCAATTGAAAGATGTAGCATTGATTTATATCTCAAATATCAAGTCAGAATTATTGAAGCCTCTGCTTTCTTGGATTTAACTGACAACATTGTTTACTATCGAGCCGCCGGACTAAGTTTGAATTACGCCAATCAAGTTGACATCAACAATAAAGTTATCGCCAAAGTTTCTCGCCGTGAAGTTGCAACTAAATTTCTCCAACCTGCACCTAGAAAAATTCTCAAACAATTAGTTCAACAAGGTTTAATTACTGAATTACAAGCCACTCTTGCAGAAACAGTTCCTATGGCTGATGATATCACCGTAGAAGCAGATTCTGGAGGTCACACAGATAATCGTCCTCTCGTTTGTTTATTACCTTCCATACTAGAATTACGAGATGAAATTCAAAATAAATATAGGTATAAAACACCTGTCAGAATTGGTGTAGCTGGTGGGATATCTACACCCCAATCAGCCTTAGCTGCTTTTATGATGGGTGCTGCTTATGTAGTCACTGGCTCAATTAATCAATCCTGTATTGAAGCTGGAACTTCTCAATATACCAAGGAATTATTAGCACAAGCTGAAATGGCTGATGTGATGATGGCTCCCGCAGCTGATATGTTTGAAATGGGTGTAAAATTGCAAGTTCTCAAACGTGGAACACTCTTCCCTCTCCGCGCTCAAAAACTATACGAATTATACAAAAACTACAACTCAATTGAAGAAATTCCTACCGCAGAACGAGAGAAATTAGAAAGGCAAATATTGAAAAAAACTGTACCTGAAGTTTGGCAAGAAACAGTTAATTATTTATCCCAACGTAACCCCGAAAAATTAACTAAGGCAGCAAGTAATCCCAAACTGAAAATGGCTTTAATTTTTCGTTGGTATCTGGGATTATCCTCTCGTTGGTCTAACACCGGTGAAAAAGGTAGAGAAATTGATTATCAAATTTGGTGTGGGCCTGCAATGGGTAGCTTTAATGATTGGGTAAAAGAATCATATTTGTCACAACCCAAAAATCGTCATGTTGTAGAAATTGCTGATCAGATCATGACAGGTACAGCATATTTACACAGAATTCAAACTTTAAAAATTCAAGGATTACAGATTCCTAATCAATACAGTCAATATCATCCCTCATCATTATAAATATGCTAGAAAACAGAAAACTAAGCAGTCTAGAAGGAGCAATGGAAATCCTTAATAGACGAGCTAAAACCTGGAATATAGTTACCATTAGTCGCATTAAAGGTAACCTCCAAGAAGCTGTTCTTAGACAGGCTTTAGACATTATTCAATATCGCCATCCTCGTCTAAATTCCTGCATTGTTAATTTTAGAAACGACTTCTATTTTCAAACTGCAGGTACAAACAGAATTGCTTTAAAAATTGTTCATAATTTGCCTGAAAAACAATGGGCAGAAATTGTTAATCAAGAGATGAATCAAGAAATTGATAGCAGTAAATGTTTACTACGAGTAGTGCTCGTTCATATTCTACATGAATCAAATCTTAATTACTTAATTACAACAATTAACCATGCAATTTCTGATGGTGTATCAAGCATTCAGCTTCAGTCAGAAATATTAAATTATTGTCAACAAATTTCTTCTGGTGAAACTCTTAAACCAGTCACTACGTTAGAACCATTACCACCTATTGAAAAACTAATACCCAAAAATACACAGGGTTGGATAGGAAAGATCAGCAATATTCTGTTTCTGCTAAAAATGGGTATTTTGAAACTTTATCACCAACCAAAAACATTAGGTTTTGGAAAATATGCCCCCATTCACAAGCGACAAAGTGAACTTATTCATAGACAACTTGATGCTGAATTAACTCATATGTTTGTTCAGAAATGTAAACAAGAAAAAACTACGATTCACAGTGCTTTATGTGCAGTTCTCATGTTGACAGTAACTAAAAAGATATTCCAATTTCATCAAAAAAATATGCGAGTTAATTGTCTATCATATCTTGACTTACGCAAACGGCTTCAGCCTCCAATCAGTGAAGAGAATTTGGCTATTTTAGCTACGTCTTTAATGGGATTTTATACTATTAAAACCCATACGTCTTTCTGGGAGTTAGCGCGGGAAGTCAAACGAAAGATAGAGGTCGATATCAAGCACGGTGATATTTTTAATATGATATTAATTGCCAAGCATTTGATCAGTATTTGTTTGTTATTTCCCCAACAAGTAGCTGCTACAGTTTCAGTGTCCAATCTTGGCAAGGTAAACATTCCTAAAGCTTATGGTGAATTAGAACTAGAGGAAATCAGTTTTGCGGCTTCTCATGCTTTGTATGCAGGTATGTTCATCCTTCATGCAGCAACTTTTCAAGAAAAAATGCTATTAAACTTTGTCTTTTCTAAACCTGGAATTAGTAGGGAAACTATGGAATATCTTGTAGATAAAACTATTGACAACATTATGAATATATCATCAGATTCTTTGCAGTTGACAGGTACATATAACAATTTACTTTGATTATAAAAATTACTGATGTGGGCTGGTAAGATCATACAATACTAAGGTATATACAGGTTCATAATAATTAGATAGGAGTCTTATACATGAGTAGTGATCTGAATAATTCACCTGGAAAACAGGCTTACACTTCAGCAGATATTCAAGCTTGGTTAGTTGCCAATATTTCTTCTTTATTGAGAGTTGAACCAGATGAAATAGATATTAAAGAACCATTAGATAGCTATGGTTTAGATTCAGCACAAGCTATGATTATCGCTAGTCAAGCTGAGAAATTTCTGGGATTTAAATTATCTATCATTCATTTATGGTATTATCCTACTATTGAAGAATTAGCACAACGTTTAGCTGAAGAATTAGAAAATTCAGAATCAGAAATTTTCCAAATCTAACCCCATACCGTTCAGTTAATTCTAAATCTGTTGTTAGGTTGCGTTATCGCTTCATACAACCTAAAAAAATGCTTAACTGTACTGTATTAAAATATCAGCACTAAAGAATTTAAGGTTTTTCCTCCTATAAGACGGACACTTTGCCAGGATGGGGAAAATATCATTCAGTAAAGTGTCTTCTTTTCTCTATTCTTTATAGTTCGTTAAAAACTGGGAGATTTATTCATGAACGCATCAGAAATTTTAGCGAAACTTACTCAACAAGGTGTTCAATTTTGGGTAGAAAATAATAAACTTAATATCCGTTCTCCTAAAGGTGTAATAACATCAACAATTCAGGCAGAAATAGCTACATATAAAGGAGATATTTTAGCATTATTACAGGAGATGAACATTGTTACAAAATCTGCTTCTGAACCATTAAGTCAGGGAATCAGCTTGCAAACTATTGGGAGATTAATAGGTGGTTTTGCTGGTGAATCACCTGTAGGATATCAGCCACCAATTATTAACCCCAAATTAATGGCTCAAAACCTCAATGTTACATTTAGACCTTTACCTGATGGCTATCATAATCAAATTGTTATGAGATTCCGCCAGGAATTAGCATTAAAATTAAAAAGTTTTGGAGTTAATGTTCTCTCTTGGCAGGAAGCAACAACAGATCTTTTTTATGATATTAAAATTCCTATATTAAATTTGAATTACTCATTTAAAATTAAGGGAGTTAGAGCAGAAATTGATGCAGTAATAGATGTGGAACGACCAAATTCATGGCTGAGAAAGTTAGGAATATTAATAGCTGAAACTTTTTATAAGTTATCTTATCCTTGGTTACTCAATCAGCAAAAAATGTCTGTGCTACAAATTGCTAAATTAAGTAGTTGGGCTGAAGATCATGCTGCTAAATATGTTGAGGATCCAACAAATACGCAGGTGATTATTCTTAGTGATATAAATTATGATTTTATCAATCCCTTAACGAAATATCAGGAGAAAATTAGGATTGGTATTAATACACTAATTAAAACATTCTCAGAAATTGTAATTGGCGTATCTCCTGATCAAATTTCTATCCTTAATATGAATCTTTCTGATTCTATTTTCTTTAAATCGGAAATGGATGCTTTTGTTTCAAAATCACTTATTCCTAAAGTTTTTGTCCCTATTACTCCTCTATTAATGAGTAGATTTAAGATAGCACAATATAATCCTTATATATCTAAATATACCCCTAAACTGGTTCAATTAGGTCAAGAATTAGCCTCAACTGGTCTACTTCCACCTGGATTTAAGTTGGCTGAAGTTATTAAAAGAAAATCCCACAGAGATATTGTCAATGTCATTGTTAATGGCAGAACTGGTGTTTCTTACGGGTTTGTAGCTTATGCTGAACCTCCCTACTATGTAGGAAAACCAGAAATCTCTACTTATGAATGGGATAAATTATTACCTGTTGCTGGATTTAGTAGTAATGAAATTCGGAAAAATGATGAAAGTAGACGTTATATGAAAATCATCATTAATGGAGAATATGTATTTAAGCAAATTCCCGATATTTGGGTAGTGAGTTCTCGTTCTGGTTCTAATAAAACAGACTTAAATCTTGAACAAGATATTATTCGTATTGGTTTAAAAGATGATTTACATTTGCAGTTACCTGTAGGAAATTTGTCACGTAAATCTGATTTTAGACCTTCCTATGATATCTATGTGATGCTGGCTATTAGTCTATCTGCTGCTTTATATACGCCAGAATTAATCAAAAATGGTGCGCCAATTGTTCATTTTCACGGTTATCCGGCATTTGATTGGTTTGAAGAAAATGAATATTGCATCGGTGTTAACAATCCTTCTGTACCCTGTGGAACTTATGAATCAGGTGTGTTTAATTTTTTAGGTCTTTCTAATTTAGCTAGTCAACAAACCAAAAATATTAAATTGGTGAGTTTGATAGAACCAGATCATGGTACAAATTTTATTGCTCATGATATGGATTATCTAGTTGATAGGTTAAAACATGGGTGTGTAGCAGAACAGATTGAACTAGGTGGACAACATTTTGCTTCTTTGAAAGCAAATTTAGGTGATCGTGGAATTTCAATATAGAAGAATTTCAGGAGAAGAAGAAGAAGGAAAAATTTTAACTTTTAACTGGATATGAGATTATCTATCATTTGACAATTCACAGCAGTGATTTCTACTTGACGATCGCCATCTTCACCCGATTTTAAGCACACCCTCAAATAACTATCTGGTAGATATGGTATCCTTTCTGCCCACTCAATAGCGACAATTCCCGGTGTTACTTCTATCCCTTCCCAGTAACTTTCTAAATTCAATCCTGTTACTTCTTGGGGTTTTAGACGATACAAATCCAGGTGATAAAGGGGAATGCGTCCTTCTATGTATTCATTAATCAAGGTAAAAGTAGGACTGACAATAGATTCATTTATCCCCAAACCCTTACCAATACCCTGCACTAAGGTAGTTTTGCCAGCACCTAAATCACCTTCTAGTAAGATGACACTTCCAGCAGTCAAATTTTTCCCCAAGCTGATACCTAACTGCTGTGTTGCTTGTGTATTAGGAAGGAAAAGTTCAGTCATTGGTGATTGGTGATTGGTGATTGCTGATTGCTGATTGCTGATTGGTGATTGCTGATTGCTGATTGCTGATTGGGAAAAATAAAATTGATTACCCAGTCCCCACTCCCCATTACTTCCCATGCTGCGCTCCACTGTACCACTTCAATAAAACCTTGGCTAGTTTTTGTGGGTCGTGGCGAACAAATCCGGTTTCGTCTTCATACAAGATGTTGGAGGGGACTATTCTTCTTCCTAGTTTAATGACGGTTTCTCGGTCTAGGAAAACGGGATGGGAATTTTGCTGGGCGTAGCGAATGAGGGCTTGGGCTGATGGGGTTTTTTTATGTACTAGTACGGCATCAAACAGCCTTCTGCCACCACAAGCCTTATCAATGGCTTGGATGTGTTCGCCTACGGTGTATCCTTCTGTTTCTCCCGGTTGGGTCATGATATTGCAGATATAGATACGGGGAATATTTTGGGCTGCGATCGCATCGGCAATTTCTGGTACTAATAAATTAGGTATCAGACTAGTATACAAACTGCCCGGTCCAATAATAATGTAATCAGCCTCTTTAATTGCTTTAATCGCTGCGGGTAAGGCGGGAGGATTTTCAGGAATACAGCCAATTTGAACAATTTTTCCCCCAGCTTTGGGAATACTGGACTCACCTTCAATCCGGCGGCCATCTTCTAATTCTGCCCAAAGACGAACATCACTGAGGGTTGCGGGTAAAACTTGTCCCCTCACGGCCAGAACTTTGGAACTAGCTGCAACTGCCCTTTCTAAATCTCCAGTAATATCAGTCATAGCAGTTAAAAACAAGTTACCAAAACTGTGACCTGTCAACCCATCTCCTGCGCGAAAACGATATTGAAACAATTCTGTTAATAACTTTTCTTCATCAGCTAGTGCAGCCAAACAATTGCGAATGTCCCCAGGAGGTAAAACGCCAAATTCCTGACGCAACCTGCCAGAAGAACCACCATCATCAGCCACAGTAACAATAGCAGTAATATTAGCACTGTAGGTTTTTAAGCCCCTGAGTAAAGTAGACAGTCCAGTACCGCCACCAATGACGACAATTTTCGGACCCCGGTATAAACGGCGATGTGCCAGCAGAACATCTATCAGTTCTTCCTCATCCCCCTGTGGTCTTAGCACTTCAGTAATTGAACCTACGGTGCGGGATTGTCCCCACAGCAGCAGTAAGATACCGCACAGTAAAACCAAAGGTCCGCTGATATAGTTGGGTAGTATGTCCGTGAGGAAACCCAGCAAACCTCTGAGAAACTCTAATATCCAAAAAATTGGGGTTAGCTTAATCCAAATAGCCAACCCCAAACTTGCTAGTAAAAAACCCCCAACACTGACGAAAAACCAGCGTTTTACTGATAATCCAGGTGATAACCACTTAAACCACTGGTTGACCCGATGGGAAGTGCGTCCGTGAGACTGGAGTTGTAGGGCGTTGATAGCTTGTCTGAGAAAACCGATTGACATACCTAATAGGGAACAGTGGGTACAAACATTGTTTAACAGCACTGTACACCACCTGGCTTCAAGACCAAGGGTGAAATCAATTCAAAATACTGCCGACCGCAGGCCACACCAGTAAAAACGCCTGAAGTGCTGATTCATTCGTTCCCCCTGATGGCTAACTCGAAGCGTAACTTGAGTTATGCACCCTGACTTAGTAAAAATAAATAAATTTTATAGAAATTTTATGGCAATACCTTAACCAAAATAAAAGGCTACAAAAATTTCGGCAAAATCGGCAGGATTAAACACACATACGCGTTCTGCTTAAAAGGTAGTTTGGAATCTCAAACCCTTATACTGCAGTTGATACGTTAAAAAACCCTTGTAGGAAACCTGGAAGGAATTTTTAACACTGATTGTTTTTGCCAAGCCTCAAAGAAATGGGAGTTAATGGTTAAAGCATCATCAACTCACCCTCGTAATTTGGCGACGGTATTGTTATGGAAAAGCGAATTTTAGGATTAGACCCAGGACTGGCAATTGTAGGATTTGGGGCGATCTCATGGAACCAGAGTCAAGCTAAAGTACAAGATACAACCGTAAAGATGCTGGATTTCGGCGTAATTCGGACTTCAGCTGACATGGAAATGAGTCAGCGACTGTCTACTTTATTTGACGATTTACACACCCTAATGGACGATTTGCAACCCGATTTGGTGGCAATTGAAAAATTATTCTTCTATCGTATGGCAAATACTATTGTTGTTGCACAGGCTAGGGGTGTGCTGATATTAGTTGTGGGACAGCGCAAGCTTCCTTATGTGGAATTCGCCCCTCCTCAAGTTAAACAAGCTTTGACGAATTATGGCAAGGCCGAAAAGGCAGAAGTGCAAGATGCGGTCATGCGGGAGTTGGATTTAGATGAAATTCCTAAGCCTGATGATGCAGCAGATGCTTTAGCGGTGGCGCTGACAGCTTCGTTTCAGTTATGAGATTGTATGGAGAGAATAGTTGTTCAATTTCGTTGGGTGCAATCGTTTTCAGCGAATTTTGCTTTTGGAAAAATGATCTACCTCTATACTAAAAACGGTTTAGAAGTGTCTTTCTGAACGTTCGCGGAACATCTCTGAAAGAGATAGTGAAGAATCTCCGAGAGACTAGAGCCTAGGGCACGCTCCTGGTTCACGCAGTGTCCCGAAGGATACGCTGCACTACGTTACCCATGGCTTACGCCACCCATGGCTTACGCCACGCTGCGCTATCAGTATGACATAAGTCCAAGTTTCACCCGTTTGCAGTCTATGGGTACAATATAAACTTGTAACGGAAGGCTATCAGTATAGATACTAAACAGTGGAAAACATTTCCACTGTTTAGTATCCAAGTCTATTAAATTTTAGTTTTTTTAAGTATGTTAAAATTCTACAACATCTAAAAGAGAATATAAAATTTCGAACAGATAATTTTAATATCCCCAAATATTACTGTAGTTAATTCTCCTGCAAAACCCCGTAAATTACCAACATAAGCTATAGGCGCTAAAATATTTCATTCTCTTAATATCATCAGCCTCTTTCTAATGATTACCAGTGGATTCCAAATCCACAACACTAATCACGTTTTTGGTCGCCGTGCAGGTTTACATATTCCCCCCCTTTTCACTTTAGGCGCTTGGTTAGCAGGAGGTAGACACTGGCATTTTGCAGCTATGTGGCTATTTTCTCTCAATGTTTTAGGGTATGGCATTTACATTTTCATGACCCGATGTTGGCGACATAGATTTCTTAGCCAAAATGATATCAAAGCATTACAAGAAACTCAGAATTATCAACGTCTAACTTATGCTTAGTATCGGATTATTTACACAGCCATTATTCCTATAATATTGTTAGCAATCTTGACCGGAGTTGGAATGTACAAACCTGCTTAATTTCCTTGGATAGTTGATATGTTTGGTGATTGGCAATCATTCAGAATTGTGCATTTTGCCTCTGTAGCATTGGTGATAACATTTGTAATTATTCATTGGCGTTTAGGACAAAAGGCCGGAGGAGAAGAACTGACAGGCTCGATGTTTTGGTAGTTTTTTGATTAAGTTTAAGATAGTGCAGTAAGGAAAGTGGATTAAATAAGGTCTAAGAGTGGCAATAATATCTATACACCAGAAGGGTAGATGGAGAACTGGTAGATGATGCCCCCT
>CAKZGI010000099.1 GCA_936914905.1 uncultured Trichormus sp.
TAGTGTATAGATATTATTGGCACTCTTACACCTTATTTAATCCACTTTCCTTAGTGCTTGATATTCGGGACGCAACCAGCGAATTATACTTTTACGTTCTTCTTCTGCACGTTCCGCGTTGAGGGCTACTAATAGGGCTACTAATTTAGATAATATTTCTTCTTCTGTTAGGGTTTCTTCCCAGTCATAAGCGGCAGAAATAGCCGCGTCTAATTCATCGTGAATTTGTTTGAGTATCGAAAATAAAGCTTTGTCGTTATAGGCTTTATCAGCATCGATGAATGGTTCTCCAGCGCGGAGTTTTTCTAAGAAATTATATATTCCAGTGATGGTAATTTCGGGATGTTAGTTTTGGGCTTGTTTACGATGTGCATCTAGTTTTTCTCCTAATTCTATGATTTTCTGTTTTTGTTCTGGTGTCGCATCTTGGGAACAGGAAAGGGAAAGTATGGAAGCAGGTAGTTTTTAGGTAAACGGGTCTATCTTCTAATCTCCCACCTGCTGCTAATGCCCATATAACATGAATTTACTGGATAAAATACCTAAACAGTAAGCATCTTCCAGAGCTATAGCAATTAGTTTATTATCAGGTATAACATCATAACTTAAAATTATGAAGACACGATATTTAGCTGTTTCAACAGTAACGTAATTTTTGCATTAATTCATTAATTGAATCTACTGCTTTCTTTTTATTTGCTGCGCTGGGTTCGAGTTGATAAACAACAATTTCTGTTTCTAACCAATCTTGACGCAAAGTTTCTAAAACCACCGGAAGCACTAACCTTTCAACATACGCAGGCGGGGTATAATGTGCGCCTAATTTACTACGTTCTTTACTATCTAAAGTCCTTTCTAATAAAGGACCAAAAATAGCAGGTTCAATTTGACTCCAATCTTTTTCTGCTGCTGGGAGTAAAACGTCTAATTCTGCTTTTGGTAAATTAAAAACTATCCCATCTGCAAATAAGCTACCATTAACTTTTAAGATAGCATCAAACCCAAAATTACCCCCAGTGTTCATGGTTTTCCATAAACTTTCAATTTCTGATTTAAACTTGTTAGGGTTAGATATCCATCTTGATTTTAATGCTGTAGTAAAAACTTCGCCCTTGAGTAATTGTAGATCTTCTGTAAACATGGTAAAAATACAACGCATCAAAAAATCAGCCACTTTTTGGGGGTCATATTCCTGTTTTCATAACCAAGATGCTAATTTAGCTAAATCATCGATCGGTAACTTGTCGTGTTACTTTAGCTCTAATTTTTTCTGGTCTACGTTTTTGAGATCTGTAAACAGATCAACAAATAAATTAAAAATATCTGGTTTTAATAAATCATCAAGTTTAATTTTTTCTCCAGCCCCATAACCGCCATAGTCACCACTAAAGCCCATCCACATTTCAAAGTGTGAAACGATACCACAGGTTAATAAAGATGGTGGTTTGACTGATAAATGAGGTGATACGCTGTAGCTTGAACAAAAGCTTTCTGCATATATTTGTTATATGCTGTACTTCCTCTTTTTGGTCTGCTACTCCCAGATTTCGCACTGCCTTGTTTAGCTTATAATATAAAATGTCCTTGCTTATAAAAGTCAATGCGCCCCTGTTTTACTTCGCCACTGGTTTGCGGCATTTTAACATTTTTTTCTAAACAAGAGGGATCGCAACAATACTACCTTGTGGTGGTGGCATTTCCACTCCTAATGCTGTTCATAAATCTAAACAAAATGAGTCTTTATTAGCGATTTCATTACCGCTAGAATTACGCCATTCATTAATAAATGTTTTAACCCTACTATTATCGGTTTCATTCATAATTTGGTTAAGTGAAGGTATATTCTAATCAGTTACTAATATAACATACCATCGTTTTTTAAGGGAGCATCCCAAATGTGTAAGTCTATTGTCATCCTCCCTTTTTTAAGAAGTCTGGAAGATTATAAAAATTTACTGATTATTAGTAAGTCTGAAGAATTACAAATTAACACATTACTAAAAAGTCAGAAAATGCAAATCGTTAAATGCAATATTGAATTAAGAGTCAATGATACTTTAATGCGGGTTTATGTCGCTTCTCCTAAACCAGCTACTAAATATCCAGGAATTGTTTTTCACAGTGATATTTATCAATTAAGTGATGCCATAATTTGGTTAGTTAATTATTAGACCTGTCCGGAAAATTAACTTGGTATCAAAAAAATGGTAGAAGGGAATTTTGACCGTCTACCAAAAGGAAAAATCCACTT
>CAKZGI010000100.1 GCA_936914905.1 uncultured Trichormus sp.
ATGACATTTTTTATCACTACACTATTTTGCTACTTTGTCAATGCGTAAGTCCTATATTCTTTGTGGCCAAGTTGCAGAACTTTAGCAATATTTTTATAGTCTTGAGGAATTTGAGTTACACCAACAGCAGTGTTGATTAAAATCGGCCAAATTGCAGTAGTGAAAATTACGAATAATGCTGCTGATTCATTTTGTATTAAAGCTGCTAGATAAATAGGAACCCAAGCCAAAGGTGGTACAGTTCTTAATAACTGAAATAGAGGGTCTAAAGCCTTGGACATGGTTTTATTTACACTGATTAAAACCCCCAGACGAATACCCACAACTGCGGCTCAACTATAGCTAATAGCAACTAGTTGTAAACTACCCTAAATTTGCCAGAATTATCCTTTGTCAGTACCACCTTTATCATAGAATGGATACAAAATTAATATCCAGGTATCTTGAATACCCTGTATGGGTCCTGGTAAAGTCGCTCCTGGAGTCCAAGAGAATAATTGCCAAATTGTTAAGAATATCAGGAGGGTAATAACTGGAGGGACGAGTTCAGGAAATTGCTTTTGCAAACTTGATAAAAAGCTGTTATCAACTTTAGGGCCTGTGGAATGTTTTTGAGCTAAAGTCATGGATGTTATTCTCCTCAAATTTACTAATTATTAATGACTAAACACCAGCTTTTTTGATTTTCAAACTATTGAAATATTCTTCTGGTTTTTCTGGATCAAATTTAACGCTATCAAAAAATTCTTATACTCCACGAGATGTACTAGTTGGGATATCAGCCGCAGGTGTTCCTAGTTCTTTAGCAGCTTCTTTCCAAATATCTTCGCGGTTAACTTTTTTGATCAATTCTTTGGCTTTAGCACAACCATTAGCAATGTAATATTTTGGTAAGAATCCGCAACGCACATTTTCAGTTATGAACCACAAATCATGACTTTGGTAGGGATAAGAAACATTGCCTTTTTCATCTTACCATTACTAAGCAGCCACTGATTTACCGTCAATTTTGCGACCATCACCCATGTCATATTTACCTTGATAGGGATCTGCAAGAACTTCTGGTGAAGATAAACCAAAATATTTTTTAGCAGCAAGAATTTGGGCTGCTTCTTTGCGGTTGTCAAAATTATCTAGCCATTGCTGGGCTTCCATGATACGTTTGAGTAGGGCTTTTGTGGTATTGGGATGTTGATCAACCCAATCTCCTCTCATGGAAAAATAATCTTCGGGATGATTTTTCTAAAATTCCCCTGTTAATGCGGCCATAAAGCCAATTTTTTTTGTTAACAAGGTGAAATGGCCAGGGGTCGCCAGTACTGAAAGCGTCCATTGTCCCGGTTTTTATCTTGGCGACAGTTTGTGGTGCTGGTACTGTTAACAATTTGACATCTGCATCTGGATCAATTCCACTTGCAGATAACCAATAACGAATCCATAAATCTTGGTTAACGTGGGGAAAGGTAAAGGCTGCGGTGAAGGGTATGGAGGATTTAAGTTGGGCTAATAGAGGTTTAGTCCCATCAAGTTTTAAGCTAATACCTTTCCCTAGATGTTTGTTAGCGATCACAATTCCATTACCATGTGTAATTAATTGACACAAAACATATATGGTAATGGGTTTATTACCTTTGGTAGTTTTACCTTCGGTTATTAAGTGTGGTATAGGCATTTGCCATTGACCACCATCAATACCACCAGCAGAACCAATTTCGACCTTATCCCTTGCAGAACCCCAAGAAGCTTGTTTGGAAAGTTCTAGTTCAGACATTCCGTATTTAGTAAAAAAGCCTTTTTCTAAAAAAAACCTTAGCCAAAATAAAAGGCTACAAAAATTTTGGCAAAATCGGCGAAATTAAATACACATAAGCGTTTTGCTTAAAAGGTAGTTTGGAATCTCAAACCGTTATACTGCAGTTAATATTTTAAAAAACCCTTGTAGGAAACCTGGAAGGAATTTTTAAGACTAATTGTGTTTGCCAAGCCTCAAAGAAATGGGAGTTAATGGTTAAAGCATCATCAACTCACCCTCCTATTTTGCCGACGGTATTGCTTTAGCAATAATTAAAGGTGCAGATTCAACAATAGGAATATAACCAAGTTTGACTTTTGTGGTTTCTGGTTTTTGTTCTGGGCTAATATTAGCAACTGCTTGAACAGCAGATTGAGTGGATGTGCTACCACTGTTACCAGCTTCTGGAAGATTGCCTAGATAGCCTTTCAGGAATACAGCATCTGCTGACACTCCTGCTGTCGCAATAAATTTCCGCCGAGAAATTTGATTAAAAAATTCCGACATAACACATCTCCTTGATGGGCAAAGTTATTTTCTAGTCACGAAAATTACAGCAATAACTAAAAAATTACTTGAATGTCTTGCCTCTTCACTAAAATATATGTAGTCATGAATATATGTAGTCATGGAAATTCAACATTTTCTCTGAGAAAATGGCTAAATCGGCTATGGCAACAAAGTTAATTACTTTGGGTCAGTAGTAGGGACGAGGAAGCATCTCTGACCTATTGAAACTAGGTGTACAGGTCTTTTAGATCAATTTGTCAACTTTGAAAGATGATTATTAAATAACTATAGGACTTACGCATTGACAAAGTAACAAAATAGTGTAGTGATAAAAAATGTCATCTACTTAGCAGGTATTGGAGAATTAG
>CAKZGI010000101.1 GCA_936914905.1 uncultured Trichormus sp.
TGCCCATCTATTTGAGGATGGTAACTTGAAGAAAGTTTACAATAGACTTTCAATAAGGACAATAAATGCTGCCAGAATTTAGAGATAAAATGAGGGCCATGATCACTGATAATATTGTCGGGGAGACCATGGTGTCGAAAAACTTCCCGCATGAGGAGATCAGTTGCACCTGCACTGCTTATAGTTTTTGTACATGGTATAAAATGTGCCATCTTCGTAAAACGATCGACCACTGTAAGAATGGTATCAAAACCATTCGAAATAGGTAAGTCGGGAATAAAATCCAAAGAAATCGATTGCCAAGGCCGGTTCAGAATAGGAAGAGGATGTAGTAACCCATAAGGGCGATGAGGAGGTATCTTCATCCGAAAACAAGTGTCACATGTGCGTACATAATCCTCCACAAATCGTTGTATTTGAGGCCACCAGAAGGATTGAGTAACTAATTCTAATGTTTTATGAATCCCAAAATGCCCAGCAAGATACGTATCATGACACTATTCGAGAACCATCAGCCAAGCGGAGCCATCGGGAAGGTATAAACGCCCATTATAATATAAAAATTGATCACACCACTTGAATTTCTTATAGTCCATAGGGAGATGTTGGGTTGTGCAGCATGAAGGACGTTGAGGATCAATATGAGCTAATATCTGTTGAGCAAATGTATCAGAAGGAATACCTTTTCGGATAATATCAAGTATACTGGAATCTAGTGGTAGGGCAGAAATTTCAGCCACTTGTAATTGTGACGGGCCCAAAAGAGCTTGTTTGTGATTATCAAAAGCTGGTCGTCCAGGATGAGGTGTGAGATATGAATGTCGTGATAAAGCATCTACTTTGCCCTGTAATATCCCCCGTCTATAAACGTAGGCCCAACGAGGTTGTCATCGATTAAGCACTCGAGCAGTTTGAAAGTGGATGAGATTTTTATGATCATTGTAATGGTAACTTGATGATCCTTCTAAAAAGTGTCGCCATTGCTCAAAGGAATCTACAATAGCTAAAAGCTCTTTGTCACAAACATCATAATTGATATCTGTAGCATTGAATTTCCGTGAAGGAAAAGCTATTGGATGAAGTTCTCCATCCTCTCCTACTTGTGATAGAATGCTTCCAAATGCAAAATCCGATGCGTCTGCTTCGATAATAAACAGCTGGGCTGGGATTAACATGGGCCAGCACAGGGTCTGAAGTAACTGCTTGTTTTAGAGCAAGAAATGAGTTGTCAGCTTCTGATGTCCAAGTAAAAGAGCAATTTTTCTTTGTAAGATGTACGAGTGGGAGAACGACCTCGGAATGTCTATTGATCAACTTCCTATAAACGTTGGAAAAACCTAGAAAACATTGGACATCCCGTACAGAACATGGAGTTTTCCAATCCAACACTGTCTGGACTTTAGCTGGATCCATGGAAATACCATTGGATGAGATGATGTATCCCAAGAATTCTACTTGCTCGCAATCAAAACTGCACTTCTCTAGTTTGGCATAAAGACCATGTTCCCTTAGGCGTTGTAGTACTTGACAAACATGCGCATCATGCTCCTCTTGTGTTTTTGAGTAAATAAGAAGATCATCTAGGTAGATTATGAGGAAGATATCAAGGAGATCCCCGAATATGTCATTTGCCATATGTTGAAAAACGGCAGGTGTGTTTGTTAGACCAAAAGGCATGACTATATACTCGAAATGGCCATATCGAGTGCGAAAAGCTATCTTCCACTCATCTCCCGGACGAATTCCAACAAGCTTATATGCACCTCGTAGGTCAATTTTTGTGAAATATTTTGCTCCACTAATGCGCTCCAAGAGAGTAGAGATTAAAGGCAGTGCATACTTGTTTCTAATAGTAACTTTATTTAAACCTCGGTAATCTACCACCAAACGAAGTGAGCCATCTTTTTTCTTCACAAAGAAAATAGGTGCACCAGTTGGAGACTTTGAATGCCGGATAAACCCATTTGTGAGATTTTCATCAATATATGTTCGAAGAACCTCAAGTTCACGTGGTGACAAATTATAAATTGGCCCCCACGGTGGCTCTTTTCCTGGTTGCAAATCAATTGGGCAATCATATTGTCGATGCACGGGAAGTGTGCTAGCTTTAACCTTGTCAAAGACATCTGCATATTCTTGGTATTTCTTTGGAAGTGGGATGTCAACTTTATCTTTCGAGACACCATAAGGATTTACCGATATTGCGACTAAGAACATTTCTTCCTTTACACCATCCTTCAATAATTGTTGTAAAGAAATAGTTGAAATACAACGTTGACTATCTTGATGTTCATTAATAGGGGTTTCATGTTCAGTTTCAACCTGCTGTCGCCGTATGATTTCTCGTGTTTCCAGTTTATTCTTGGGTTATGAAGTTCGAACCATAGCAAACCAAGGATGATTGGATGTTCTGGGCTACTAAAGATATTGAAGGATATCACACATGAAAAACTACCTAGAACAAGGCGTATCGGTTCAGATTCCTCTATTATTTTTCCTGAAGCAATTGGGTTCCCATCAATGACCACTATAGAAATTGGACAGGAAAGCTTGACAAGGGATATTTTATGAAGTTGGGTGAAGTCTCTATCCATGAAACAAGAATTGGCTCCGGCATCTAGGAGGGCTAAAAACATGAACTTGATAGGAACTTGATGTACTAATTTCTAATTCAGC
>CAKZGI010000102.1 GCA_936914905.1 uncultured Trichormus sp.
AGGGTCCCCATGCCAATCAGGCCTGTGTGCCAAGCATATGGCCTAACACGATGGTGAACCGTGGATTCCAAGTTAGGGGTTGGCGTTGCAACTCCTCATTGCTAGCTAGCTCTTCCAGGCGAAGGCCTAGGCGTATTGGGCTCCAAGCCCTCCAAATACCATTTATGAAGTTGTTCTCCCAACTTCTACACTGCCGAATGTTGAGGGGTTTGTTAAAAATCCATCTGATATTAGGCTGCCAAAGGCCGCCTATTATTGGCGAACAAAGGGCCATCCTGTACCTGAGCAAATGCTTCCATTTTCTAATGCCGGGCTGAAGACCACGCACAACAAGTTTAGCTAAAAGGGCTCTGCTTTGGTTTACAGGATCTATAATCCCCAATCCTCCTTGAGCTTTAGGTAAGGAAATAACTGCCCAGGCCACCTTTGCCCGGGAAGAGTCATTGTCCTTACCTGACCATAGGAAACAACGTATAGCCCTTTGAATTTGGTTGATACAAGATTTCGAGAATACCCAACATGAAAGGATATACCACATAGTCGCCAGGAGTACTTGATTTACTACCAAGATTCTACCTGCAAATGATAGTTTAGCTGTGCTCCATAATAAAAGCTTTCTACGAATGGTGAGGAGAAGAGGGGCGATCTGTTCCACAGGAGAAAGCTCTATGCCGACCTGGCAACCTGAGTAACGAACAGGTGTGCCACTGGGTATCCATCTAAACCCTGGATTAGGTGACCATTCTGGGGGATCATTTTGTCCCACCCAAAAACCAATTGTTTTATTCCAATTGATTTTTGCTCCCGATGCAATACAAAAGGTAGCTATATCTTTTTCTGTTATGAGAAGGTTGTCGAGGTATCATCAGCAAATTCCGCATCAAGTATTTCCTCTAATATCGATAAGGGCAAGCTAATCCCCTTAACGCCAGAATCTCTGGCAGTGAGAAAAAGACTCAAAGCTTCTGCAAAGAACAAAAATAAAAAGGGGGCTAAGGGGAATCCTTGCCTTACGGATCGAGTCAACCGAAAGCTTGGACCTTTGGCCCCAGGTAAAAGTACTCGACTAGACGCTGACGAATATAGCGTTGCAGTCCCCTTTACCCACTTATCAGAAAATCTAAATCGGAGCAATGTCCCTTCTAGGAATCCCCACTCCATTCTGTCACATACTTTCTCAAAGCCAAGCAGGAGAATTGCCAAATCTTTTTGTGATCTTCATGCAAGTGTTGCCGTTTCCCAAAATGTGAAGATGTTGTCTAAAATCGATCTTTCCTTGATGAAGCTAGTCTGTGAGGCATGGATGAGATGAGGAAGAAGTGGTTGGACCCTTAAGCTCATCATCTTGGCGAGAATCTTATAAATCGTGTTAAGAATCGTTATCGGACGCCATTTGCGTATGTCCTTTGAAGGCCCATCACCTTTGGGGATTAGGAAGATCAAACCTTCACCGACTTCGGTGGGCATCGATCCTATATCCAAAGTTTCCTGAAATGCCTGACATAAATCAGTTTTTAATAACTCCCAATACTCTTGGAAAAAGGCTGAAGACAATCCATCTTCTCCCGGACAGCTCGTATGCGGAAGTGTCCTAATTGCTTCTGCTAGTTCCTCCTCTTGTATAGGTGCATCCAAGCTCTGCCGCATAGTTGATGTTACCTTAGGATGGACCTTGTCCCAAATACGTTGTCTACATTCCAAGACTTCTGAGGAAAGGGCTTTCGATGATAATAAATCTTGGAAAAAGTCTGTTGCCACTTGTCTCATCTCTTCCGGCACAGTAGTGAGGCTGCCATCCCTCCTCTTAAGTTTCTTAACCCGTGTGTTAAAAAACTTGGGGCGCACCATTTTGAAAAAATCAACATTGCACCGATCTCCAAACTGAGTCCAAGCGGATCATTGTCTATGGAATCTGAATTCGTCCCTTTTATCCTCCAATTCAAAGATATCATGACGTGCAGATTCGAGAAGACGAAGGAGCCAACTACAACCAGGGTGACTTTCTAGAAGTTTTTGGCTGGCCGCCAATGATCTCCCCAGGTTCCTTTCTTGCCGAACATATTCAACATACTGTTTCTTAGCTTGGATTATGAAAAAATCAGAAATTCCAGTTAAGGCTGACACAACTTTACTTATAATTGTTCCCTCGGTTTGTGCTAACATGTTGTGTCAAATTCCTTCCATAGCTCCCCCATATTGTCTATCAACAAGGAGCCTATCGGGAATTCTCCATGAAGCATTTGGTGAGATGTTGTTATCCCCTAATTCCACACAAACTGGGAAATGCTCTGATAGACTTGTTCCTGGAATGATGCTTGTCGATCCCTGTAAGGCAACAAAGAAATCACTAAGATAGACTCTATCAATACGTGATAGATTAGCACCCTGAACAGAATGCGCTCCATCTGATGCAAAACCCTGTCTTTCATGTATACCTTGGTGACCTGTTCTAATGTTTGATCTCGAGAAGTTAAGGGAGCCATTTTTCCTAGAAAAGTTAACGATATACCAAACATCATTAATCCTTGTTTTAAAAAGGAAACGTTCCCAAGCTGCCAGCTCTCTACCATGTATTGTAGTAGTACTCCCTCCGATGCAGTCATTCACATCCTCAATCATGTTAAAATCCCCTTCGACAATCCAGTGTTCCACTGACCTAGGGAGTTGATCAGCAATCTCATCCCAAAACCTT
>CAKZGI010000103.1 GCA_936914905.1 uncultured Trichormus sp.
GGGATGGTTAACTCTGGTTTGCAGACACCTTCTTTAATCCCTCTTGCTTAGACCTGAATCCTGACAGATCTTGATTTAGTCTCTCTATGAAATAATTCTGAGCAGCATACTTATGGAGAAAAAGTAATTCTGCATCCTGGATCCTGCATCCTGCCTTCTGAATTCCCGAACTTATCAAGACTATGACTTGTGAGCTTATCACCGTAAATAACGATACGTATGACTCTGTACAACAGGAACTAGCAAAACTACGTCAAGCTGTAGATAGTTTGACCCAAGCTCAGTTATCAACTCCTGTGAGGTATAATTATGAGCAAATAAGTTCATTTCTGGAATATACACTAGCTGCGATCGCAATATTTGATTGTCACATGCATTATAGCTATGAAGAATTTCTGACTATTAAAAATGAGCCAAATTGGTGGCCAACTACACTCAACTCCCTCACAGATAGTTTTTTCAGCAATGCTATTGATGCTTTAGAAGATGTAAGTCTAGTTAATCAAAAAAGAGAAATTCATATTATTACTGAAAAGAGTAATAATAACTGATTAGTTATCTGCATCAGGGATAATGGTTCAGGAAGATACCCAGAAATTATGCCCAAATTATTTGACCCATTTTTTACGACTAAACAGGTAGGTAAAGGTACAGGCGTGGGACTTTCTATTAGTTACCAAATGATAGTAGAGAAACATGACGGTAATTTACGTTGTCACTCTACCCTGGGAGAAGGAACGGAATTTGTGGTTGAAATTCCCATTAATCAATTAGCAGCACCTAATAAATAATATATTCTTAGTGAGATTCTCCAGAATTATTGATATTTGGGTGACAACTACCCAGATGGTATAATTAAGATGTGAAAATATAGCAGTAAATATTAACTTTGTCAATTTAACTAACTATTTCCAAATAAAAGCATTATTTGGGTAGACTAAAACCTGCGTTATAGATTAGTTATTGATCATATAGCAACTGCCACGGTGGTTAGGACAAAAACAGATGATAAAACTTAGATACAAAAAGACTTTTAACTCTGTCACCCTTCGGGTTTGTCAGCGCGGTCTTGGGGATACCCCAAGACCGCGCTGACTCACCTGTCACCTGTGACCTGCTATATCTACATAACTGGACTTGTTCTGGCTTGATCTCAATAGCAAAGGTTTGAAGATGTTTACTTCATCAGAAACTCCTATAATTGCAGCAGTTGTGCTGGTAGCATTCGGAATTTTGGGTTGGGGCTTTTACCGCGCCAGACCTTTTGGTAAACTGGGAATCTTAGCCTGGTTACAGTCAGTAGTATTGATGACTCCTTGGCTGTTGTTTTTTGGCTTGTTTGCTGCCGGAATTTATATCAATATAGCGGGTATATTGTTATTGGTAGTTACTTCTGCTGGTGTGTATATTTTCTTAGGTAGACAGTTACGCCAAGCTGGTCAAGATGCCATTCTGAAACAACGGGCAACAGAAAGACTTGCAGATGCAGCTACAGCAAATACCAATAATCCAGTAGTGATTGCAGAAGTGAGACTGCAACCAATGACAATACCAGAAGAAGATTTGAATACCATTAAAGGTATTTTCGGTATTGACACATTTTTCGCCACAGAAACCATCCCCTATCAAGAAGGTGCGATTTTAAAAGGCAATTTGCGGGGAGAACCAGAGGAAGTTCATAACCGTCTTATGAAAAGTTTGCAGGAACGGTTAGGTGATAAATATCGCCTGTTTTTAGTGGAAAATACAGACGGTAAACCGGTGATGATTGTTTTACCTAGTCGCACTGACCCAAAGCCGATCCAGTTACCACAAAAAGTCTTTGCGGTGATTCTCTTGGCAGCAACTATCGCCACCAATTTAGAAGCGGCAGGACTATTGCTGAATTTCGATTTATTTGCCAATCCAGGAAGGTTTTCTGAAGCTTTGCCTATCGCTTTGGGAATATTTACAATTTTGATAGCTCACGAAATTGGTCATTGGTTTCTGGCACGAAAGCACCAGGTCAAATTGAGTTGGCCTTTTTTCCTACCAGCTGTGCAGATTGGTTCTTTTGGGGCAATCACTCGCTTTGAGTCTCTATTACCTAACCGTAAGGCATTATTTGATATTGCTTTGGCAGGGCCAGCTTTTGGCGGTATTGTGTCTTTGATCATGCTCGTAACAGGTTTGTTACTTTCTCAGCCTGGTAGTTTATTTCAATTACCAAATAAGTTTTTCCAAGGCTCAATTTTAGTAGGTAGCTTGGCGCGGGTTGTCCTGGGTTCGGCTGTACAAGCGCCGTTTGTAAATGTTCATCCTCTAGTCATAATTGGTTGGTTGGGATTAGTGATTACGGCTTTAAACCTAATGCCTGCTGGACAACTAGATGGTGGGCGCATTGTCCAGGCGATTTATGGACGCAAAACAGCAGGAAGAGCGACTATTGCGACTTTAATTTTGCTGGCGTTGGTGTCTTTAGGTAATACGCTGGCTATGTATTGGGCGATTGTGATTTTCTTCTTACAACGGGATGCAGAACGCCCTAGTTTGAATGAAGTCTCTGAACCTGATGATGCTAGGGCTGCTTTAGGTCTTTTAGCTCTATTTTTGATGATTGCTACTCTCTTACCTTTAACACCTGCTTTGGCTGGAAGGCTGGGAATAGGGTAATGGGGGTGATGGGGAAGATGGGGAAAAATGAATTAAAAAATTTCTGCCTCCTGTCTGCTAACCAATCACTAATCACCAATCACCTAGCCTTTCCACCCTGCTAGTAGGCTAGGATAGGTTGCTGGTTTGGGGAACATTTGCTGGAAACCGGCTTGACGTTCTAGGGCTTTTTCTTGGCTGATGTTCCAGAGGGTTTCATAGAAGAAGAAGGAAATTCCGGCAAATTTGAGGTCGCGCACTTTCTGTACTTGAGTTTTAATCTGTTGCATGGAAACTGGGCGATTTTTTAACCCGCTCAAAATGCCAATACTCACAGGTATATGTTTCCGTGCAGCTTTCACTTCTGGGTATTCTAATTCGCTGAAAAACACATTTAAATCATCACGATATATCTGCAAAACCAAGTCTTCTATTAATCCCATTCGTTCCCATTTTTGCCAGTCTGCTAAAAAGTATTCATAGGAAAAACGTTGGGGATTGGGAGCTACGGAAACTAGACAATTCTTTTTATTAGCTTTAATAGCTGTAAATACCCGCTTCATGAAGTCGGTAATTTTGTTGGCTCTCCAGCGCAACCATTCTGGATCTTTGGGATTTTTAGATGGTGCTTGACCACGGTGTTCTTTTTTGTATAACGCCACTGTGTAGGCATCATAACCCAGTTCTGATGGTAAGCCGAAATGGTCATCAAATTGAATACCGTCAATATTGTAGTTTTTGACGATTTCCACAATTAAATCTTGGATAAATTTCTGTACATCAGGACGAAAAGGACTCAGCCATACGCGATCGTGTGTTCCTTCTTTGACAATTTTGGTATCGTCGCGGCGACTAGTAAGCCATTGGGGGCGATTTTTGGCTATAAGGGAATCAGCAGGAGCCATAAAGCCAAATTCGAACCAGGGAATGACGGTTAAGCCTTGTTTATGTCCTTCTGTAACAATTTCTTGGAGCATATCTCGTCCTTGTAATCCCCGTGTGGGATCGAGGGATTTGCCAATTACTTGAGCAGCAACTTTGCTAGGATAGAGCGTATAACCCCAGTTCCAAACAGCGGGATAGACTGTATTAAAATTGAACGTATCTAACTTTTGCAGGGCTTTTTGCAAGCTATCGCGCTCGAAAAAAACATCACTATCAATATTGGTTAACCACACCCCCCTTAACTCTGAAGTTTGCTGTTGAGCGATCGCAGTTTGAGCTTTTAGAGGTAACGATAATATCATTACAGCTAACATACTCAAGATAAATACAGCTGAAAACAACCCTGATTTTAGACTTTGACGCACATTCCACCTCGGAAATTTTCCCAAGATTGCCTATATCTCAGACAAAAGCTCAATGTAGAGACTCAGATCACAGCCGAGAAGTTGCCTTGTAGTTTAACATTCGGCAAACATATATATGATTTGATTGGTTCAATAACTACGGTTTTACTAGTAG
The DNA here is from genome assembly GCA_936914905.1 of uncultured Trichormus sp. Taxonomy (GTDB): domain Bacteria; phylum Cyanobacteriota; class Cyanobacteriia; order Cyanobacteriales; family Nostocaceae; genus Trichormus_B. Next base: position 4,096 of record CAKZGI010000103.1, read on the forward strand.
AAAGTAAAAAAATTGGCTTAAATTTTCCGGATATACAAAAAATCTTGAGTTTATTGTTACACATAATTATGTAAGCACTATGAATATCAAACTCGACAAGTACACCCCAGACAGCCTGGCATCTTTATTTGTCCTTCTGATGGAAGAAGGCATGAGTCCAAATCAAATTATGGTGGGTATTGTCCGTCTAGCAACGGATTCTAAAGAATTAGAAGGCACTATTGTATCAGCTGATTGTATCCGTTTTCTGCTGGCAAGAATGCCAGTAGATACTACTGCACCAGGGGTTACAGAATTTATTCTGTCTTTAGCACAAGAGGGAGTTACTACTTTGATGTTGTTGGATGCTTTGGGTTTTGCTTGCTATGTTCGTGGCTTATTCGAGTCCGCCAATATTATTCGCTTGACTTATCAGCGATTACAAGCAGACAGAATTATTTCTCAAATGCTGCGTGATTAAAAACACAAATGCTGCGTGATTAAAAACAAATGAAAAAGCAATGTTTTTTCGACAGTATGTGCAAAATCAAAAAACGCCCAACCACAAAATGGATGAACTGCTCAAAGATTTATATTTTGCCTGTGAGATTTTTAGCCAGTTGCAGTGAAGTGACGACAAGTTTAACAAACTGCTACAACATTTAGGAGTATTGTACAGTGCTTCATCAACAACTGGCGAGTGGGTATTCGTTCTCAGGGTTGGCTGGAATCCTTCCCTATGAACAATTCTTACTGATTTTGTCTTCTTTGTTGATATTTCCATTAAAACGGGAACGGAAAAATTTTGTCTGCCAAATTGCCAAAACCACGGATTATTTGGCTAACGGTTGAATTGATTGCATAGAAGGGGCGTTGAGGAGCGTCCCTTTTCCTATTTTGGATTTTGGATTGACCCCACGGACAAATCTAGGGGCTGATACCATCGAAGAATTAGTGGTGATATAGATTTCGAATTGGAATTCCTTTCTGTGTCAGGCTGGGAGTAACATACAGCAGATTGAAATTTAAAAGCTGTATAAGATGATGATTGTCCTGATAATTACGCCTCAAGGGTCATCCTAAATAGAACTTGTTTAATTTATTCTGGCATTATGGCTAATAAAAATAAGTGAGAAAGAAATGTTCACTAGTCAAGAAAAATCATTAATAGCTAATACTTCAGTCAACGAAATTAACGATACTCTAGCTGAAAAATTATGTGGTGGGACTATTACTACTCCTCAAACTACACAGGAAAATGGCCTTAGCACTATGCCCAGAACAGCTAATAAAACAAGTATGCCATCTCTTAAAGCCTCTGATTCGCTTGGTTTAATACCCTTTGTTCCTCATTTGCCGACAACAAAATTGGCTCGTTTAGGTCCGCTTGACCCCACCAAAAGAACGGCTAATACACCCAAAAATGCTGTTACCATAACCATACCGCTACCATTACCTGTTTGGAGTTGAATCTATCTCTTTGGATTTATGAATTGATCATCAATAATCCTTTTACTTGACAAGTAAACCAGATACCCACCGTATATTACTTGGTTAAGAGCCTGAAAATTGTCACTTCGGAATGGTTTAAGGGTAAAGGTTTTTTCCTTTTCTTTTCGCCTTACCACTTAACCGCAAGTGTTGGATAATACCTAAGTAAGTGAGGCGATAATTTATGCTTAAGCAAATCATCAAATCCCAGCAGTTAGTTGACTTATCAACAGTGGAACAGCAGCTTTTCTATGGTGGAAAATCCAATCCTATAGAATTGGGTAAAATACCTAATGTACTAGGTAATGGTTTTCCCAATATAGCTGCTTTTAACCCCTTTGGGAGTACGGGAACAGGCAATACCAACGAAAAAATCAAGGCTTATAATAATAATGTTGGGACAATTCTTTACTAGTAAACTACGGTGGAAATAAATTACCCATTCGAAATGTCTGAAAATCTTACTCTGTATTCATTTTGAATTTTGTTGGCGCAGCCTGCTGGAAGCACTATTTTGTTAGCGTAGCTCTTCTGAAAGAAGCATTTTGAATTCACGGCGGTACTAGTAGCGTTTGTCGTTGTTGAACGCTATGGATAGCGTAGTTTGGTGTATGCCTGTGGTAGCTACGCTAAGACGTTGTTTTAAATCTTAAGGGGGGCTAGTAGAGATCAAAGTCCCCCTTATTAAGGGGGATTTAGGGGGATCTAAAAGTTCTTGATATACTAAAAACGGTTTAAAAGTGTCATTCTGAACGTTCACAGAGCGTCTCTGAAAGAGATAGTGAAGAATCTCCGATATACTAGACCCTACGGCACGCTCCCCGTTCACGGAGTATCCCTCCCGAAGGGATAAGCTGCACTATGTTACCCATGGCTTACGCCACTCTGCACTATCAGTATGACATAAGTCCAAGTTTCACCCGTTTACGGTATACATCACTAAGGACTTTTCAAACATCCTCTAAAGCCATATTTTAGGGAGCATCCCAATTTTGCAAAAAATTTCAATTTTGTACCTCCTACAACCTGTAATAATATTTAATTAAGGCACATTTTTACAAAAAATATGTTTTCTCTCATCAAAACTGATCACACCTTGTTTTTGTAATTGAGTAAACAAGCGTGTAATTGTAGCTCTAGTGGTGTAACAAGCATTGGCAATATCTTGATGTGTGAGACGAAAAGTGAGCCGAGTTCCTCCTGGTATTGGTTCACCAATTTACTGTTTTAAAATTTCTAATAAATACAGTAATCGATCTTCTACTTTTTTTGTGGCTGCAATTACTAACAAAGATTCTGTTTGTTGTAATCGCTGTTGGATTTTTGGTAATAGGGTATGGCTGAGTGACGGTAAAACGGTAAGCTAAAATGTGTAAATGGAGACTAGTCCTACATTCGTAATGGCTGTTCCTTGGTCAATTGGTAAGGACGTCATACTAGAGCTAAACAGCATTCCTGATGTTACTAATCCTGTCAGGACTTCTTCACCTATGTCGTAAAAGGTACTAAGTTTAAGTACACCCTGAACCACATAGTAAATCAATAACGGACTCATAAGAATACTTTCTCCTTTGGAATGTTTATTTATGGGGTGATCGTCAATTAAGTCTTTTTGGTCCTGAACAGCAGTTGATTTTACTTGCTGAAGCCCAGTAATCTTTCGTATTAACCAGTATAAAGTAACAGATTGCTATTCATTTTTCAGCAGAGATTTTACTTTCAAAGAAGCATTAAAATAATGGCCATGACGTGGCTTTAAGCGTAATAATATTTCTCTTGTTTGCGGAGATTGAGATATCTAGATGAGTTCACTGTAAAAGTGCTGGTATTGTTCCCGTGGAATGAAATTAATTATGGGTTTACCAACCAGAAAATTTTGAGCTATGTTGAGTAACTCTGCTGCTGTATGGTTAGCTTTTTGGATGATACCTTGTTGATTGGTGACTAAATAACCATCTGGTGCAAACTCAAATAATTCTTGGTAGTCCTGGCGTTCTTTTTCCAGTAAGTTGCGTGTTTGAATCAGTTCTTCATTTTGCTCATACAGTTCTTCAGCTGCTAGTTGCAGCTTATTTGATGTGTGGTTAAGTTCCTTAAAAGCTTCTGGTACTAAATCAGAAGGAATCTAAGGTAATACAATAGCAGTCTGGTACAAATCTGCTAAATACTGATGCAGTAGTTCTGCACGTTGACAAAATAATTCGATGTTCACCTGGAATTCCGACTTTTTAGTTGCAGACGTTGATGGAAAAATTACACTATTTTAAATTTGGGAAAACAGTTGGCAAGTTTAAACTTCTAAAAATTAAATTGTATAAGATATTTAATCTTAAGCAATAATGGCTACTGTAAATACACTTAGATTAGTAAATCTATGTTAAATAATCAATACAAATATAAATAATTATTTTGATATAACCAATGATCTTGTGTATTTTGAATTGAGCATGATAAAAACTACAAATATAGAGACGCTGCATACAACATATTTACAGTCATGTGATTCAATTGATCAAAAACAAAGCTGAATTTTATTCATATATTAAATATAGGTATATAGTGAATTTTGAGATTGGCGATCACCTGGTTTTTTCCGTAAATTTTGCTGATCATGCTGTGTTTGCATCTCATACCACTCATTCAAGCAATATTGTGACCAACAAAAGCAGTATTCATACCAGCAAAAATCGCACATACCAGAATCTGGTATTTGATCACCACTTAAATGGGGTGTGACGCTATTGCGACGACAGTGGATGTAACTACTCATCAATTTTGACTCCTTAAATTTTGGTAGCTTCGTTTGATAATTTAGTAATTAAATTCACTAATCTTCTAAGCAAACTTCCTCATAATGCTGACCAGCAATTTCCCAAGTAAATTGAGTTTCTACCAATTGTCTAGCGTGAGTAGAGAGTTGACATCTGAGTTCTGGCTGTTCAAAGAGTTGAGAAATAGCAGCTACGTATTCTGTGGGTTGATTTGCTCTTAATGCTCTTAGTGGTGTGTTTATGCCATCTACAGCTAGTCCTTCTAAACCGCGATCGCTCCCCACCACCGGTATACCCGCAGCCATCGCTTCCAACGTTTTATTTTTAATTCCAAATCCTGTTCGCATTGGTACAACACAGATAGTAGATCTATGTAAATATTCCCCCATCGAAGGTACACGACCAGTCACATGAATTCCGGGTTTTTGCCCAAGTGATAAAATTGCTGGATCGGGACGAGAACCGACTATATCAAAGATAGTGTCAGGATAAAGGTTTTGGATTTCTGGTAATACTTCATTGCTGAAAAAACAGACAGCATCAATATTAGCTAAATTATCCATTGCCCCAATAAAAATTATCCGATGTCCACCAGGATCTGTAGGACGGTTGGGAAAGGTGACTAAATCCACACCATTAGGAATGATGGCAATTTCAGAATTTGGTTGAAACTGTTGTAGTTGTTGTTTATCTTCCGCTGTAGTAACTACAATATGTGAGAATTTAGAACAGTAGATTTGTTCATAACGACGTAATAATGGCAGATTAATTTTATCTCTAAATTGATTTTCTGATGTGCGAGTTGCTAACTGATCCAGACAAGTACCATACACAGAACTATGAATATTAACTATAGTTTTTACCTGATTTTGAAAATAGGGACGTATATAAATCTCATTGACGCTATGTTCACAGGTAATTACATCACATTTACCTGATTTAACAAAGTTGTCAATCCATGCTTGCATCTCTATTGAGTAGCGCTTGAGGACGCTTGGTGGTGTCCCTGTGAAGAAAAATCTACCTAATCGCTGGATTTTTTTAAGTGTTCCCGCTGATGTTTGCCTATCTGAGGGACGTTCAAAAACAACTAAGTTATCTACGCAATCTCGTAAACCTTCTATTTCCGAGTTTGTGACATCGGACTCACATTGAGTCACCAGGGTAATACTATGGTTTTGGCTGAGATACTTAAGTAAATTAAATGTCCTGACTTGGGTTCCTCCCCTGGTTGGTGGATAGGGAAAGGTTGAAGATAGCATGAAGATATTCATAAATATGATAATTTCAGGGTAAAAATTGTTTAGTTTCCATATATAAATTTACAACAATATATAAATTTACAACAATATAATAATTTCGGTTACTTAAACTACCTAAAATAATACGAACGTTTACTTAAATTTTTGTGATTAGGAAGTTAATAATATGAAAATTAAAAGTGATTAGCAAGAGATTTTTAGCAAAATCAAAGTTCAGCAAAACTAGTTAAAAAAGTACTACATCAGCAGTTTTTTTATTATGCCTAAAGTTAGTGTTTGCATTCCCACTTACAACCGCGCAAATTTACTTCCTTATGCAGTCAATAGTGTGTTATCTCAAAGTTACACAGATTTCGAACTAATTATCTGTGATGATGGTTCTACAGATCATACTGCGGAAATAGTCAGTCAATGGGATGATCGACGAATTTGCTATATTAGACAACCTGTTAATGGTGGTCGTACTCGAAATATGTGTTCTGGTTTTGAAGCTGCTTGTGGTAGTTATTTTATTAAATTTGATGATGATGATGCTATTACTCCTGAATTTTTAGAGAAAACTGTAGCGGTTTTGGATGCAGAAAGGAGTGTAGATTTTGTTTGTACAAATCATTGGATTATTAATCATAATCATGAAAGAGTTGAATCAGCTACTAAGGAAAATTCTAGGAAGTGGGGAAAGGATAAGCTAAAACAGGGTGTAATTCCCGATTTAATTTGGGAAACTTTTATCAACCAAAGTTTACAAGTTGGTTCAACTTTATTTCGTCGCGATTGTTTAGTGGAAGTGGATTATATGCGTCCAGAAGCTGACGGCTGTGAGGATTTTGATTTGCTGGTCAGGTTGGCTATTGCTGATAAACAAGCGTATTTTCTACCTGAGTTTTTAATGGAATATAGGTTTCATGGTGGACAGACTAGTTTAAAACAAAATCTGCATTTTCTGCGTGCCAAGGTTTTTTGTATTGATAGTTACAAGTTTGCTGATCAGAAGTTGGAAAAATTGCGATCGCACAAATTAGCTACTACCCAGCAAGCTTTGGGTTTCAGGCTAATTGAAAAGGCTGATACAGTGGAGGGAAGGAGAATTTTACACCAATCAAAGCAGGTTTTGGGAAGCAATAGAAAAATCATGTTTGGGTTGATGCTATCTTATTTACCTATTGGTTTACGTAAGTTGGCTTTACAAGTTTTTCGTCGAGTTGGTCCCAAGGATTATACTGAGCAGGTGCGGGAAGCTAGTACCGCCGTGAATTCAAAATGCTTCTTTCAGAAGAGCTACGCTAACAAAATATCTCCTTCGAAGACGCTACCCGAACAAAATTCAAAATGAATACGGCGTTAGCTTTTCAGAGATTTGGAATAGTTGGTTTATTTACGCCGTACTGTTTATTTGCGTCATGGGGGTAGTGTTTCGTCCAAAGGAGCAGAGGAGCAAAGACGCAAAGGAAAGAAGGCTAATTTCCTGACTGATGGTTAGAGTTGTATCTAATAGGCAATGGTAATTATATAGAGTTACAATAAGTATTGCTTGTCAATTTTGTTTCATTCAGGCTAGAGTAGTCAGGTTTCAAATACAACTAGATTACTCCTATGGATACAAATGAGTTCAAGTTCCTTCTAAAGCTGTTGGGATGTGCTAAATATCGTGTTGGCTTAAGTTCTAGCACTTTTAGCTCTTTTAAGGGAAAGGACAAAATAGGTTATAGCGAATTGGTAGACTATTCGCGAGAGATTGCTACAGGTAAAATTTTACCCCCAGGTCAGGCTCTGTTGAAATTAGACCCAGCGGAGTTACCCGTCACTGACAAAGAGCGTAAGGTGTTGGATAAACTCAGTAAGGCTACTGCTAAAACCGCCCCCAGTGAAATCACTTCTCTGAAAGCTGCGGAACGAGCCGAGATATTGAAAAACTTAAGTGAACGGGGTTTAATTTCAGCAGAAATCAAAATTCCAAGAATTAAAGCTGAGGTTTGGCTGACTGAAAGAGGGATTAAGTTTTTGCGGGATGAATACAGTCCTGAAGGAAAGGCAAATATCAACCTGGATTTGTTGGGTAATTATTTGCGGTGTTTACGGGAGAATTTACGGGTTAAGCTAGAACAAGTTTCTCCACCACAACCTAGCGGTGAACAGCCAGGTGTGGAAACTATCATCAATCCCAGTGATGAAGAAATTTTACAAATTATTGAGAAATTAGATAGTGAACTGGGTACAGAGAATTATTTACCAATTTTCCATTTACGGCAAAAGTTACAACCGCCAATGTCACGGGATGAATTAGATCAGCCTTTATATAGGTTACAAAAAATTGACAAAATTGAGCTAAGAGGACTTGTCCATTCTCAAGATTACACCCAAGAGCAAGTTAACCCAGGAATTAGCCAGCGTTCAGGTAGTCCGTTGTTTTTTATTAAACTCACAATTAATTAAAGAGCAATCTTATGGTATCTATTGATGAGATACTTCTAAGAAGTATCAACCCCTTCGATAATTTTCGTTCTGTTAATTTTTGGCACAAACAGCAACAGCCAGAACCTACGGTTGATTCTATCCATCAAGAAGTGATCGCTAAAATTGAAGCAATACTAGATCAAGTTGCCCAGGATCATCACACGCGCACTGTAATACTTGATGGTGATGCTGGTTCTGGTAAGACTTATCTGTTGGGTAGACTTAAAAAGAAATTCAACCATAAAGCATTTGTTATTTACATTACTCTATTTCTTCAGAGTGATTACATCTGGCGGCACATCTTACCCTATACTCTCGATAGTTTGGTACAAATTTCAGTATCCCCTGAATACATCGGGGGAAGAAGTTATTCAGGCATCCGTGAGCAACCAAAAGGATTGAGAGCAGATTTTTCGTAAAAAATAGTCGCCAAACAGGGAATATTCCCAACCT
>CAKZGI010000104.1 GCA_936914905.1 uncultured Trichormus sp.
TCAAATCTGAAGATTGTTGTTGATGAATTCTTGCCCCAATGGAATTACACCCCTTCACCAGAGTTACTGGTTATTTAACCCATAAGCCTTAACTCTAATCGTAGGAGCTATTTGTGAAAATAACTGTTATTCCTCATCACTGATAAAAAAACCTAAAATTAAATCTGGTTTTAACTGCACCATTTTTTCTATATTTCGTTGACTATCCTTTCCTTAAGAAACTATTCCTTCAGCTTTTTGACCCAACTTTGGTATTATGCTCCCAGCCATATTAGGCTGTGTTGCTGCTATTGGTTGTAAGTCCAGTGCCAGTAATGCTTCCATCATTGTTTGATCCAAAGCGATAATGCGCTGAGGTTGTAAAAGAATACAGCTTGCACCTAAAGGATGCTTGGTTGATTTACACTCAGATGTTGATAATCTAGCCTTAGTCAAACCTTTAATTTGATAAGTATTGCTATAACAAACCTTCACTAAAATTAAGGTAATGAGCATCAAAAAACATAATTGAATACAAAGATGTAATTTTTTTCTCATTGTCTTTAATGACTCGTTTAATAAATATTAAATAAGGTCATCAAGAACAGAATTAGCTGACAGGACATTACCAAAGATCAAATAACGTGAACCAACAGTATATACTAGATTATTTCTAACTACATTGAGCGTTTGCAATAGAGGACTACTTTTATACTTTTTCAAATTTTCTTCTAGACCTGGGTCTAGTGCTATAAATATCGCCTCTGCCTCTAACAAATTTACACCCTCTAAACTAACATTGTTATAACTAACCTTTGCACCACTACTAACCTGACGTTGCGCCAGGGGTATAGATAAATATAATTCCTCCAAAATACCTACAGGAAATGATAATTCATTTAGGAATTGTGTAAATTGAATAACCGTATAAAGGCGCATTACTGAAATTTTTGGTTTTTTGAGATTTTGGGCAAAAGAGAACGGAGGGTAGACCCCGCAAAATTTCATAGATGTGATCGCCATTCGTATCGCGGTTTTACCCTATAAAGTTTCTTAAATAGTCGTGTATGGAAAGATACTATTAATCTAAGGCATCTATGATCACTGGGAAATTTATTTATTAGACCTCCTGCAAAATTGTTTCTCTGGTATGATAAAAATTTTTAGATTTTATGTATTTTTGGTGTTCTTTGTGCTGGCTAATTCAAACATAACCGTGTAACTCTAACTTTTGGCTAGAACAAAGATAACCTACTATTATAACATAAAATTAATTCTGTAATAGGTCTATTAGTTAGAAAAAATACTGAAAGCCATAGAGCCGTCACTTCCTCAAGAAGTTAGGGATCTGAAGGTCAGAGTAGCTTTGCAGTTCTGGAAAAGCAGCCCAAAATATCTAATTCTTTAGTTTATCTAAAATCAATCTTTAGTTATCAAAATACCTTTCTAAGATAGAAGCAGCGACTAAAAATCGCCATTGGCAAAACTCACCCAACAGCAAAACGCTAGGGAGTAAAAAAATGGCTCAAATATCAGAACCGTTAGATTTGTCTATCAACTACGCTACAGATAAAGCCCTAGATCGTGATTGTACAACCTTATCGCGTCACGTACTCCAGCAACTGCAAAGTTTTTCCGCAGACGCACAGGATTTGAGTGCACTGATGAATCGCATCGCTTTGGCTGGTAAACTAGTGGCGCGTCGGATGAGCAATGCGGGGTTAATGGAAGGGGTGCTGGGATTTACTGGAGAAGTTAACGTCCAGGGAGAATCCGTTAAAAAGTTGGATGTCTACGCCAATGATGTATTTATCTCGGTTTTTAAGCAAAGCGGCTTAGTTTGTCGCCTAGCTTCCGAGGAAATGGAAAATCCTTATTACATCCGAGAGAACTGCCCCATTGGTCGTTATACCTTGTTGTATGACCCCATAGACGGCTCATCTAACACTGATACTAATCTCAGCTTGGGTTCGATTTTCTCCATCCGTCAACAGGAAGGAAACGATAGTGATGGTAAGGCCACTGACCTCCTAACTAATGGACATAAGCAAATTGCCGCTGGGTATATACTGTATGGGCCTAGTACAATGCTGATCTATACTATAGGTAAGGGCGTTCATTCCTTTACTTTAGATCCCAGTTTAGGAGAGTTTATTCTCACAGAAGAAAATATCAATATTCCTGACCACGGTTCAGTTTACAGCGTCAATGAGGGGAATTTCTGGCAGTGGGATGAATCCATTAGGGAATACATTCGCTATGTTCATCGTAGTGAAGGTTATACCGCTCGTTACAGTGGCGCGATGGTGAGTGATATTCATAGAATTTTAGTTCAAGGTGGTGTATTTCTCTATCCAGGCACGCTGCAAAAACCAGAGGGTAAATTGCGTCTGCTCTATGAATCTGCACCTTTAGCATTTGTGATTGAACAAGCCGGTGGTTGTGCTACTACAGGATTAGTAGATATTTTGGATGTAGTTCCGAAAAAGCTACACCAAAGAACACCTCTAATTATTGGTAGTAAACAAGATGTAGCTAAGGTTGAGTCTTTTATTCAAAACGGTCATTAGACAAAGTTTAAAAAAGCGTCTAACTGATGTCAGTAATGAAGCTAAAGATTGGCAATTTGGGATTGGAATGCAGGACTAGCAATGTTTAGCCGTGAAGTTCGAAATGATCTCAGTTGGTTGATGTCAAATACAAAAACCACCATCAACTGAGGAGTCTTTTCAACTTCATCAAAAACACTGTTAATAGGAGTTAAAAATAGTTATGGCAACCAATCATTTATTAGAGATTCAACAATACGGTCAAAGTATCTGGATGGATAATTTGAGCCGTGACATTATTCAATCAGGGGAACTCGAAAACTTAGTAAAAAATCAAGGAATCTCTGGTATTACCTCCAATCCTGCCATCTTTGAAAAAGCAATTACTGGTAATGCCATTTATGATGCTGATATTGAAGCCGGAATTCGTGAGGTTTTACCAACATACAAAATCTATGAATCACTAATTTTTGCAGATATCCGCAATGCTTGTGATATTTTGCGCCCTGTTTATGAAGCCACGAATGGTCTTGATGGTTATGTGAGTATAGAAGTTCCACCAACTATAGCTCATGATACCCAAGCAACAATAGCTGAAGCTCGTCGCTATTTCCAAGAGATTGGGCGAGAAAATGTGATGATTAAAATTCCTGGGACTGAGGCGGGTTTACCGGCAATAGAACAAGCAATATCCGAAGGAATTAACATCAACGTGACGCTGTTGTTTACTGTCCAAAGTTACATTAATGCAGCTTGGGCGTATATTTGTGGGTTGGAAAAGAGAGTGACTGAAGGTAGGGATATCAGCAAAATTGCTTCTGTAGCCAGCTTTTTTCTCAGCCGGATTGATAGTAATATCGACGGTAAGATAGATGCTAAATTGCAGCGAGGCGTTGATGACATTAATGATGAAGCAGTGCTGCGAGGGGTAAGAGGGAAAATTGCGATCGCCAACGCCAAGATAGCTTACCAAGAATACAAAAAAATCACCAGCACTGATGCCTGGGAAGCCCTATCAACAAAAGGTGCAAAAGTCCAGCGGTTACTGTGGGCCAGCACCAGCACCAAAGACCCCAGTTACAGCGATGTCATGTATGTCGATCAACTAATTGGCAAAGACACAGTGAACACCTTACCACCAGCTACCATCAAGGCTTGTGCTGATCATTGTAATGTAAGCGCTCGCCTGGAGACAGGCACTTTAGAAGCTTACACCCTCATAGAAAGCTTGAAAGAACCGGACATCAACATTGATATCAATAAGGTAATGGACGAACTACTCGCTGAAGGTATTGATAAGTTCGTCCAGCCCTTCCAGTCACTCATGAACTCTTTAGAACGCAAAGTCAAGCTATTGTCACCAGTATAGGGACTGGGGATTGGGGACTGGGGACTGGGAAATAGGAAAAAACTCTTACCTACCCTATACTATACCCCACAACTTACACCCTATAACCCTTCCCTAAATCTAAAATCCAAAATCCAAAATCCAAAATCCAAAATTCTATGGTCAGTCTGCTAGAAAACCCCTTGCGCGTTGGCCTACAACAACAAGGGATGCCCGAACCCCAAATTATAGTTATTTTTGGCGCTTCCGGAGATTTAACCTGGCGCAAACTCGTTCCGGCACTGTTCAAATTACGGAGAGAAAGACGCATTCCTCCAGAAACTACCATTGTGGGTGTAGCTCGACGAGAATGGAGTCATGACTACTTCCGTGAACAAATGCAGAAAGGCATGGAAGAAGCTCATAGTAGTGTCGAGCTAGGAGAACTCTGGCAAGACTTTTCTCAAGGTCTGTTCTACTGTCCTGGGAACATAGATGAGCCCGAAAGCTACCAGAAACTGAAAAACTTATTAGCTAAATTAGACGAAAAACGGGGAACACGGGGAAACCGGATGTTCTACCTCTCCGTCGCGCCGAACTTCTTCCCCGAAGCCATCAAACAGCTAGGGGCAGGGGGAATGCTAGATGACCCATACAAACATCGGTTGGTAATCGAAAAACCCTTTGGACGGGATTTATCCTCAGCCCAAAACCTCAACCAAGTAGTGCAGAAATATTGCAAAGAAAACCAAGTTTATCGGATTGACCACTACTTAGGTAAAGAAACCGTACAAAACCTGTTAGTTTTCCGCTTTGCCAATGCCATTTTTGAACCTTTATGGAATCGGCAATTTGTTGATCACCTCCAAATTACCGTTGCAGAAACAGTAGGAGTTGAAGACCGGGCTGGTTATTATGAAAGCGCCGGCGCACTGCGGGACATGTTGCAAAACCACCTGATGCAACTTTACTGCTTAACAGCAATGGAAGCACCCAACGCCATGGATGCTGACAGTATCCGCACAGAAAAAGTCAAAGTATTACAAGCAACTTGTTTAGCTGACGTCAATAATCTCTCACGTTCTGCAGTTCGGGGACAATATAGCGCCGGTTGGATGAAAGGACAACAAGTTCCTGGCTATCGGGAAGAACCAGGAGTTAACCCCAACTCCACCACACCAACCTTTGTGGGGATGAAATTTATCGTTGATAACTGGCGTTGGCAAGGAGTCCCCTTCTACCTGCGGACAGGAAAGCGGATGCCCAAAAAAGTCAGTGAAATCGCTATTCACTTCCGGGAAGTCCCTTCCAGAATGTTTCCCTCCGCTGCCCAACAAAAAAATGCTAACGTCTTGGCACTGCGGATACAACCCAATGAAGGAATTTCTCTGCGGTTTGATGTAAAAATGCCCGGTGGTGATTTCCGCACTCGTTCTGTTGATATGGATTTTACCTATGGTTCTTTTGGCATCGAAGCCACATCCGATGCTTATGATCGCCTCTTCCTAGATTGTATGATGGGCGACCAAACATTATTCACACGGGCAGACGAAGTAGAAGCTGCTTGGCAGGTAGTCACACCAGCCCTTTCTGTTTGGGATGCACCCGCAGATCCCACTACCATTCCTCAGTATGAAGCAGGTACATGGGAACCTGCGGAAGCAGAATTATTAATTAACCAAGACGGTCGCCGTTGGCGCAGACTCTAAATATTTGGGCATTGGGCATTGGGCATAGGTAATAAATTCTTACCAATTACCAACTACCAATTACCAATTACCGATTACCTGTTTTCAATTCAAAATCCAGAATTAACTTATGGTTTCCCAAGCGCCTACGATTTATTCACTGCAAGCCCCCAAGGATGTTTCGCTCACAGAAATAGAAGCGGAACTTAATCAAATTTGGCAAAGTTATGGCTTAATCGGCGAAGATGGGGCGCTACCTGCTGCTACCCGCGCCACAACATTTACTTTGGTGGTTTACGAACCAGAAGAAACCCAGTATTTGTTAACTGCAACCGGATTTTACAACGGTCCAATTGATGGGATTTTAGGGCCACAAACTCAATCAGCTTTGCGGGAAGTACAGAAAAAACATCATCTCGCAGAAACTGGTAGTGCTACACCAGAAACTCTCACCGCTTTACGGGAAGAATATTTCAAAAAGCAACACAGTGGACCAAAAGGTAATAGTCACGGCTCTGCTATGGGCTATACTTTCAGTGCTACAAGTCCGACTATTGCTGATGAAATTGCCTTGCGTAATCCTTGCCGAATTATTGCCTTGTGTCCCATTGCTGGAGAAGATGAAGGGGTAAAGGCGCAAGTTTCAGCTTATTGTCCCATTCAAAAACAGTCTTCCACAACTCTTATATGTTGTGAATATATTACTCTAACTGGCACTACAGCCGCGTTGGAACGTATTGGGGGAATGATACCCGCTTTGTTAATAGGTGGTTTGCCTAAATTCCTCTGGTGGAAGGGAACTCCAGATGCTCATCATCCTTTGTTCAAAAGGTTAGCGGCAGTCTGCAATAACGTGATTGTAGATGGGAGCAACTTTAATACTCCAGAAGATGATTTATTAACCTTGCAAGATTTGGTAGATACAGGAGTACCTTTAGCTGATTTAAATTGGCGGCGTTTGTCTGCATGGCAAGAGTTGACAGCAGAAGCATATGATCCACCAAATCGTCGTGCTAGTCTCAAAGAAATTGACCGAGTCACAATTGATTATGAAAAAGGTAATCCTTCCCAAGCATTGCTGTTTCTGGGTTGGTTAGCAAGTCGCCTGCAATGGCAACCTGTTTACTATGCTAAGGAAACTGGTGATTATGATATCACTACTATTCGCTTTCTGGGTCAAGACCAAAGACAAATAGAAGCAGAATTAGCAGGTGTGCCAATTGCTGATATTGGTGAAATTGTTGGTGATTTAATTGCTTTGCGTTTGAGTTCTACCAATCCTCAAGCAAATTGTGGGACTGTGATTTGCTCGGAAACTGGTGGTTGTATGCGGATGGAAACTCACGGTGGCGCTCAGTCTGCTGGCTTGTTTCAGCAAGTAAGTTCTCTATCGGAACAAAAGGCTGAGGCATTGTTGAGTCAACAGGTTCAACGCTGGGGACGTGAGGCACTATTTGAGGAAAGTTTAGCTGTAATTGGCAAAACTTTGAAGTTGGGAAATTGATATTTTACCCTAGCTAAATGTACAAATCCCCGACTTGTCAAAAAGATCGGGGATTCTTTTATTTAGGGCTTATGGAAGTGTCACACTCAATGTTTCTTGTAGGGTACGTTAGATGTTGAAAATTTGTTGATGAGAACTCCACAAAAAGAAATACCCAATGTCATTCTGTTAGCGAAGCGTGGCGTAAGCCATAGGGAACGGAGTGTAGTGAAGAATCTTCCGAAATGCTTCGTTCCATAATGCTTCGTTCCATTTTGCTACACATAGCTATAGCTTACGTGACAATGTAGGATTCATGTGGGACGCTCCGCCTTCACGCAGTGTACCGAGGGGATACAGCTTGACAAGACAGTATTATTTATTTTGTGGCTTACTCTATAGTAAACAATTTATAGGTCTGATTCACCCTAAGAATAGGCCTGGTGCGTAAATTCCATAAAGAACAATATTTTGAAGGGGTTGCTTAAGAAGTTTGGGAATTTAAAGTTAGTGGTTATCAAGTTATTATATTCATACAGCAGATTGCAGATCAATGAGGTACAGAATCTAAATTGAAACCTAGACAGCAAGAGAGTTTTACTCGTGACTCCTAACTCGTGATTCCTGACTCCTGCTGTAATTACGCTAAAGTTACAAAGGAAGTGTATCTAGGAGTAAAACATGAAAGCAGTTTTGATGACAGTAGCAGGAAACCCAGAAGTTTTGCAATTACAAGAAGTGCCCAAACCCACACCGGGAAATACAGAAATTTTAGTTCATTTAGTGGCCGCTGGAATTAACCCCGTTGATACCAAATTACGGAAACGTGGGACACTTTACCCCGAACAAATGCCGGCTATTTTAGGATGCGATGGTGCAGGTATTGTGGAAGCTGTTGGTGGTGAAGTTACAAAATTTTGCCCTGGAGATGAAGTATATTTTTGCTATGGTGGTTTAGGCGCACATCAAGGTAATTATGCCGAATATACAACCGTTGATGAAAAATTTGTCGCCTCTAAACCTAAATCTATTTCTTTCGCTCAAGCCGCAGCAGCACCCCTAGTTTTAATAACTGCTTGGGAAGCATTATATGAACGGGGAAAACTTGAACCAGGAGAAAAAGTTTTAGTTCATGCTGGTGCTGGTGGTGTTGGTCATGTCGCCATCCAATTAGCTAAACTTAAAGGTGCAGATGTAGCCACTACGATTAGCACTCAAGAAAAAGCAAATTTTGTTACTAAATTGGGTGCTGATAAAGTAATTTTTTACAAACAAACTGATTTTATTCAGGCTACTTTAGACTGGACAAATGGAGAAGGTGTCGATTTAGCTTTTGATACTATTGGTGGAGAAATTTTTGATCAAACTTTTTCTGCAGTGCGCGTTTATGGTGATATTGTCACTATTCTTGAACCGGATGCGAATACTGTCTGGAAAGTTGCTAGAACTAAAAATCTTCGCATTTGCTTAGAATTAATGTTGACACCAATGCTATTAGGAAATATTGAAGGTCTACAGCATCATGGTGAAATTCTTCAACAATGCGCTACTTGGATAGATGAAGGTAAATTAAAAATCCAAGTTAGTCATACCTTTCCTTTACAAGAAGCAGCAAATGCTCATCAGTTGCTGGAAAATGGTGGTTTAACTGGTAAAATAGTGTTACTGATTAGTGATAACCAGAAAATTGCATAATTTGTTTTTTGAACGGGGAGGTATACAGAGTTTTAACGCAGAAGTTCGCAGAGTTTCTTTATGTGAATCTGTGCTTTGCCTGGTGTTACTCTGTGTTTTACTACTTTTTTATCTCCCTGCTTTTGCAGCACAACCTGAGCGCACTCCTTTAACTCTGGAACTGTTACAAGAACGGCTGAAATCACCTATTTTTCGGGAAGGTAATTTAACTATTGATTGGCGACAAATTGTGATTCATTTGCGTCCTGAGAATAGCATTTCTCGGGATAATTTTTACCGATTCTTGCGAAAAGAGTTACAAAAGACTAGTGCAAAACCTTTGGGTTTAGATTTGAGTTATTCTTTGATTCAGGGTGATTTTATGGGTAGTGATTTGGGTTTAAGGACTCCTCTTTACGCGCAAGCTATAGCACGAATTTTTACGACTATGGAACAATATGGAACAAGAACAACTAGAACGTCTACATTTGGTGTGTTTACAATCACTATCAAAAGGATATTATTTTTCTATAAACTTAGTTTAATAAATCTGTGAATTTTCATGATACCAGTATTATCAATGAAGCTGATCTTAGCGATGCGTTGTTTGTTAAGGGAGAATTTTTAAATGTGTCTGCTTTAAATTTTAATTCTAAGCAAGCAAAAGTTTTAAGAAATCCTGGGGAAATCGGTGATAAATTTTTTGTTCCGAAATTGCAAGGAAATCAAAATATTTTACGGAATCTGGGGCAAAATTTCCGTCAACAGCAACAAGTTGGTGATGCGAATCAGTGAGAATATATAAAACAGCGATTAAGATTAATAGAATTAAGTCAATTTTTGGTGGCTACAAATATTAATCATGCTGCTGTTTATAGATTTTCAGTATTTCTGGGGCTTCTAACTCTCTAGTATCTAAAATACTAGTTGCTAAAATAAATCTCCCAGAAGAGTTTTGATAATTTGTAATTAACTCCTGATTTTCCATCAATTGACCTCTAACTTGATAAACTATGAGTCTGTCAATACCTTACGCATTTATGGCTATAGCTTGCGTGACGACGTAGGAGTCTTACACCAAGCTGCACATCAGCCCTTAGCAATTTTTGTAGTAATGCCTGTATTAATTACCAAGACAATTAAGTATTTGTATTTAGCGCTCGCTTATAGGTAGTTCTAGTATCGGTATATATGTTACAAACTGAAGTGCGGAATGTGGGTTTTCATCACCCAGCTCTTTCAACGCGAACAAATAAACCACTAAATCAAGGGCTGAAACCCACTCCCTGTCTAAAGTGCCAAATTAGGGCTTGAGGCTATCGATGTTATTAAGGGTGATCGCAACATCAAATAAAGTCAAAAATTATGTCTTGAATTGAGCATTTTGTTGAAGACAACGTCGTAATGAAGATAGGACAAGGATGAAGAGAGAACTGAAAAAATAGTACAAATCACCGCGTTGAAAGTGTTGGTTTTAATCACCCTGATATAATTAGGAATTGGAATTTAAATTGATTGGCGACAGATTCAAACCTTGAAACCGATAGGAATCGGATTTGATTGGTGATAAAAAGCAATAGCACCAGATATGATAACGATAATTACTATATCTACTGCTTTTTCGGTGATGGAATTTTTTTATTATTTGTGTTCAAGAGTTCCCTGCTCAAGCCCCACTAAACCTTCGCTTCCAAAGACTTGAGTAACTCAGTGTTGACACCAGATTCACGAGTGAGGGAAATTTTGCCAGTACGGGCGATTTCCCTCAGACCAAATTTTTGTAGAACTTGGACAATCGCTACCATCTTACCTGGATCTCCAACAACTTCCAATGTCAGAGAATCTTCAGCCACATCCACAACTCGCGCCCGGAAAATCTGGGATATTTCGATCACTTCTGAACGATTGCTACTAGTAGCATTTACTTTCAAAAGCATCAATTCCCTCTCTACACAAGGAATTTCCGTAATATCCTGTACCTTGAGGACATTAACTAACTTGTATAATTGCTTAGTGAGTTGTTCAATCACGCGATCGTCTCCAGGTACAACCATCGTAATTCGGGAAACACCTCCCTGTTCAGCAGGGCCAACAGCAAGGCTTTCAATATTAAAGCCACGACGAGCAAATAAACTGGAGATGCGGGAGAGAACCCCCGCTTCATCTTCTACGAGTACAGAAAGAGTATGTTTCATCTTCGCCAAGAGAGGCTAGGGTAGGAGGAGGTTAACGCAGCGATGAGTTCAGGTCTGCGCTAGACTTACTACGACACTAAATTTCTGGTCTAAATCTATATTTTAATACACTTGTTGCATCATATCAAAATCAGGATTTAAGGATAAATAGGATGAAGATGAAAATTTTATATCGGCTCAAATAAGTTTAACGCACGGTAGCATCTTACAAACATCGATTTGATATTTTTATATCTGTGGCATAGCCGACGTAGCTATACCCCCTCAAGTCTATCATGTTATCTATGGGGCTAGTAGAATCTACTGCTTATCGGGTCGCCTGTTGTCCAGCACCATTGTTTGTTTTGACATGGTATCTGAAGACTAAGATTTCAGTTTGCTATTACTTGTTTCCTCTTGATTTTTGTGAGTGTTCATTATCAACACGAACTCAGAGAACAATTTCTGAATTTTTTTACAGATGCTTTTTTGTAACTTGACACACCCAGGAAACAAGCCGCAAGAATATCAACCATATTGGGCGATGAATTCATAGACTTAACTAATTAAGCGATCGCTGTTCGTGTACCGTCTCACAGAGAAGGCAGGCGTTTCGCGATTGCACATCATTTCAAAACTCTACTAAATGTGATCGCGCTTCGGTGTAACAGGCTTTGATTCAAGATAGCTTGGGCGATCTCTAAACAACTCGTTGCAAGTTGGTCTGCCTGGTGGTAAAAATTTATTTTTCGTCCTACCGTTGTAATTGGTTTAGGTGGTACTGGTTATGGGGTTATCCTGAAGCTGAAAAAGCGATTCATAGATGTTTACGGCTCAGTACCAGAAATTATCCGTTTTCTTTCTATTGAGACGACTGAAAACATCTAAAATCGCGAAAAATCACCAGATGTAACACAGTCATCTTAGAACCAAATGAACTGTATCCTATCTCTGTTGCCAATCCAGGAAAACTCCTAGTAGGGAATGATCACATTAATGAATGGTGACCAAAAGAAATTCCCGCCCACGATATTATTAACGGTGCTGGATAAATTCGGGCAAGAGGCAGGCTGGTATTATTCGCTAAAGTAAGTGATATTAATAGTTTGATTGGACAAGCTATCAATGCTGTTTGTGAAATTCGCACTAATAAACAAGAATTTTCAGATAACTTTCAAGTTTCTAATCCTGATGGTGTAGAAACTTTTATTGTTGGCAGTTTAGCGGGAGGAACTGGCAGCGGTACATTTTTAGATGTAGCGTTCTTAGCCCAGCGATACCTGAATACTTTTTCTAAAATTACAGGGGTATTTGTTCTACCGAGAGTATTTGCTAATCTGACCCAAACTAACATGGTGACATCAAATGCCTATGGGGCTCTTAAATAAATAAAATACTTATGGGGATTGACACCTAGCAATACAATAGAAATTGATTATGGTGGATTTAAACTTAAAGCTGAGCGCCCCCTATTTGATACTGTATTTGTGATTGGTACTATTAGTAGAAAGGCTACTCTAGTTAGTCATCTTGATGATTTATTAAACTTAGTTGCAGATGGTTTAATATTCAAATTGGTTCGCAAATCGGTTTAGATACTGCTAACGTTACTGATAATATACGTGCTGATTTGGCAACAGCAGGAAAAGTGTAAACGTATTCACATTAACCTAGACAGCATCTATAAAAATATAGAACAAAATGTAAGGATTCACGTCTAAGCTAGAGGGATTAAAGAAGGTGTCTGCAAAGCAGAGTTAACCATCCCTT
>CAKZGI010000105.1 GCA_936914905.1 uncultured Trichormus sp.
TCGGGGAATCGGTGGTCTGCTTGAGACGGTAGACCCACCGGCACGGTAGTGCCTTACGATTCTTCAGAAGTTCAACTAGGTCCCATGTACCGTTGGCCATCTCCAACAGATATGAGTTGGAGTGTCCTATGGGAAGTGATATTTGATATTAGTGGACACGATCTGTAGTGCACGTCAAAAAATCCCTGGAAAGAACATACTAATTTGTAGGAAACGACTTTTTGGTCGAATCCACAGAACCTGTCGTAACTCTCCAAGGGAATGTCCAAATCTCATGGTTTCAAGCTATGTGAGTTTGTGGCGATGAGAGGAAGACGACAGTATGTTCTTTTGCCGATTTTGTGAACATGCATTTTCCCATAAATCCAAAAATGGTGACGGATAATGTACTGTCGTTTCTATAGACAGTAATAACAACTTTCACTACAAGTAACAACTTGTCTCCTCCTTAGGACCAAAATGCAACCCATCCCATCCAAATGTTCTTGCGTAACAGATGACCAAGACATGGAAACCCATCCCATCCAAATCACTAGATCATAATCATGGTGGAAAGAAAGACACGCTCAACTTTGGAGGTAACCTTATCGACTTCAACCAAGCTGATGTTTGGAGATGCTTAGAGAGTATAGAACAATGAACATTGTCCATATGATCCCCACGGACCGTGTCACTCATATTGCATCCACGATCCGTGCATCATCATCCACGAGGAGCATCCGGACAAAGCACTGCACCAACATGGCAAGCTCTTAAGTGTGATGAACAAACGGAGAGCACGAAAAAATGGAAGGTTGAGATTGGAACTTGCGAGAACGGGAGGGAAACGCAAAACGCAAAGCTGTGAAAACGCAAGCCGTCAAAACGCAAAATGAGACACATTAATATGTATAAAATAAAGAAGAAGATGGGCACATTTTAGTATGTAAAGTACATTTTAGTGCTTACTTACTACACACAGAGAGCCTCCTCCTGCTTCCTCCTCCTCCTCCTCCGGCATTTTAGGTCTGCGCAGACAGAGATCGCCAAGAAACCATAGATTCTCTCTTTCTCGCTGCGTACCCAACCTTCTTTCTGATAGCGCCCTAGGATGTCGTCGAAGGGCCATTACCGCAGTCACAGGTCATGGCCTCCTGCTCGCAGCAATGGAGGATCGGCTGCTGCTACCTCCGTGTATGTGGGGAACATCCCCTGGGATGCCCGTGAAGAAGAGGTCATGGAACTGTGCTCTGCCTTCGGGAGCATCGTAAGGTTCAAGTTAGTGCGTGACATCAACGATCCCGAAAAGACTCACAGAGGGTTCGGGTTCATGGAGTTTGCAGATGAAGAGGCGGCTCTGTCCGCAATCCGCGACCACAAGGGCCTGCTCTGCAGGCATCGACAGCTCCGAATCGCCTATCCCACCAACAGCACCACCAACAACAACAAGCAGAAGATGATGATGATGAAGAAGATCAAGCCCACCCCTCCGGCCAGCAACAGGAAGCCCAACGTCCACAAGCGCATCATATTCTTCACCAACGGCAATGGGCCCTGCTGCAACCAGAAGGCGCCGCTCAATCCTGGCCTGCTCAGCAATCCTCGTGATAGCTTCACCAGTGCCCGGCCCAGCTATCCCACAATCCTAGATGATCAGCCGAATAAGATTAAAGAGAAGAAGAGGAGTCATCCGGCCACCATGACGTCCACTAGCCACGTCAACAACAACAACAACAACAACTCTCTGGCTGGTTGCCCATGCCCGGCAATCCCAGAAGTTCAGACGGAAAGGGATAATGAGAAGAAGAGCCTGCATCATTCTGCCAGCATCAGGCTCAGCAACGACATTCCCCCATTTCCGGCAATCTTAGTTCAAGATACGTCAAAGAAGGGTAACAACTCGAAGAAGAGGATTTGGTCGGCCATCTGCACGACCATTACCCCGGATGATTGTTCGAGCTGCTCCTTATTCTACTCCTGCGCCAACGCCTCCCATGAGTCGAAGCGGCAGAATGTAATGGCGCTGGTAGCTGTAACCAATGATGATCTTGCTGCTCACGCTCATCATCTGACGTGCAACCGCGATGTAGACACAGAAGTAAGCGGATCAACTGGACGTACAAATGGTACTCGGGACTGGCAGCTATTCAGCTATGATAGCTGTATTCCTCCAAAGACAGCATGCAAGTTCGAAGCTGATCTGCTCAAACTTGTCGACTCGTTCTCGCGGATTCACATCCATCAGCAATAAGGCCCATGAGTAGTTATAGTAGCCAGCTACATGCTTTGTAATATTAAGAGTAGAACTCTATGATAACACTCTTCATGTTGCTGCTGTACTAATTGCTCTTCCAATGAGACCTTATTATATAATACATAGATTTATGATGGGATGTGATGAATTTGAGTCAGATATATTCATTTTAGACTGTATGCTCCATGATCTTATATTTTGCCCCAACAAAATTGTGCTAGTTACAGTAGTTAGTTCCTTAACCTTCAATTCAACAGTACATTTGAAATGTATGTATATGATTCATGGCAAATCACGGAGTAGCTTACGTGGCAATTGATGGATATAGTTGCTTGCTCTGTCAGTTCTTAGGGGCCTGGCTTATACTTATATACTGTGTTGGTGCTAGCTAGCTATATTGAATGAACCTAGCACGTTTGCTTTGTGTTTTGCTCCGTTGCTATGTCGCTCTGTTCTATTGAAAGCATGCCGAAGCCTCGCTATTTTGACAATATCGTGTGCCCCAACCCCACCCCCTTTACCTATCGTTTTACTGCTCCATGTTTGCTCCCTAAAATGGAGAGTTGAAACGCCCCAGGATGAAGCGCAGGTAGAAATTTCAGACTGTTCTTCTCCTCGGAATTTTTTCCATTCCTCAGTACAGTGATTATAGTTTTGTGTGTAAAACCTGTTTCTAGAATTAGTTGTTCAAGCCAATCAAGATTAAAATCAGTTTTGTTTATCTATCTACATGTTTTGGCCATTTCCTCTTCACTTGATGTCGATGTTGATGGTGAATCACGGTAATGAAAGAGATAGAGGAAACAAAGTGAAGAAGAACGAGAAGAGGAAGATGGTGCCAAAACCCTAATGTCGAATGACGAGGAAAACCTTCACAATGATAGAGACTACAATGAAGAAGAAGTTCAAGAAGGTACCGAACAAAAACTCCAGGAATTGAAAAGAGAGAATGGACTAGAGGTGTAAATTGAGAACATTAACATTACACCTAGGTGTATTATTAAGAGTTCAATTGATTTGCCAATACCAAGATTAAGATTCAAATTAACCTTAACAGCATGTGTGATCGAGATAAGCCTAAGCTACATTTGATTTAATGCTCAATTTTGGTTAATTAGTGCTCAGTACATCTCTTAATCTAATACTTTTGTAAAGAGGGAGTTGGATAAAAAGTCTCTGTCAGAAAGTTTATTGCTAGTATATGATTGAGAGTGACATTCCAGGGCATTGGGACTAAGCTTTCCAATTTGTATACATGTGAAATGGATCACCTAGTGAATCCAATAATACATATTGTCGTGCAAGTAGCGGTGGAGTATTCATCGCTCACTCTAACGAATCGTAATATCCTATAATGTGTGGTTGAGAAACTGCATCAGTCTCTTCGAAACTTTCGCGCGATTACAACACAAACAATGTGAAATTCAGGTTAATGATAATGGCGTGGTCACAGTGTAAAGTAGGGAGCAATGCTTTGATACTCTTTTCTACATGGGTCACTCAGTCAAGAGTCGAGCAATTCAACAGGAGTCTATTTCACGCCCAACTGTTGGGCTTATTAAAATGGCCCCTTCTTCCTC
>CAKZGI010000106.1 GCA_936914905.1 uncultured Trichormus sp.
TACTGATTCTTCTACCATTGAGTCTACTAATTTGGAACGTCAGTGTGACCTAGCTAATGCTTTGCTTTCTGATTTCGTTGATCATAATGAAATGGAATCTCAGAATTGTGATGAGAATGATGTTATGGATGTGGACTTAGAGGCTACATCTATGCTGAAATCTTTGGATGTTTTCTATGATCGTGCAGTCATTTTATTTTGTACGGGTAAACTTCCTTTTATCTCCACAATTAAGCAGTGGTTGAATTCAATTGTATTGCCAAATTGTGTGGAGCAAGTACATGTGGGTCCTCGTGGGTTTTATGATGTAGTCTTTAGGTCTCCTGAACATCGAGTGGCATTGTTGGCGAAAGTGCCTGTTTTTTTGGAAAAAAAGTTAGTCCACATCATGGAATGGTCTCCAGTAGTGGATTATGACGCCTTATGAAAACAACAATGTCTAGTATGGGTGACAGTTGATTGTAAACAATCATTTTTGTGGTCCTTGTTACCAGATTTGATGGCTCAACTTGGGAAAGTTTTGGTGGCTCCTCATGCTAATTCTATAAACAAGTGTAGATTTTGCATGTTGTGGGACACAAGTTGTAAACGCCCTGGTTGGTTGCGTATGAATATTACTGGCATGAGGCGGCTATGTTTTAAGCTTGATTGGGGGGCTTTTGCTGGCCATTGTTTTAAGTGTGGTCAATGGGGCCATTTTATTGCGGAGTGTCAGAGTCATGTAGAATCATCATTTGAGAGTCCTCTTGGTGAGGAGAGAAGGCAGGAGGATGGAAGAACGGTTGGCTTATCAGTTGGAGATGTGGTCATGGCTGAAGGGATTTCTATTGGGGTAGATAAAGTCGTTCAAGAACCACGTCATGAGTTGGTTGGTGAGATTGGGACTTCAGTTGGTAACATAAGTGGACCTGGTGAGACTAGTAAAGAGTGGCATCAGGTGCAACGTAAGATAAAAGGGAAAGGTATTATGGTGCACAAGGAGAAGTTTCCTACTCATGATACTATTCATGGAGCTCCACTAGGGAATTTCAAAGGGAGGGATGGCTTGAAGAAATCTCCATGGCGGAAGCATATACAAAGTTATAGGCTACCTACAGAATTGAAATTTGATTCATCAGGAAAGGTTGTACGTCCACCAAATAATTCAGTATTTCAAAGTGGTGGTTTAAAGCAACAACCTTCAATAGCACATGTTGAGGATGTGGTGCATGTGAATCCATATGTTGCCCTTGAACAAGCAGTAAGTTCTTTTGTGAGTGTTATTGCTCGTAAAGAGCAAGGGTTTAAGTAATGTTTATTTCATGAAAGTGGTATCTTGGAATGTGAGAGGGGCATGTTCTCCTCATAAAAAATATATTTTATGGCATACTTTATTTAGTAAGCAGTGGGATGTGTTATGTGCAGTTGAGCATAAGTGTCATGATTTAGCAGGAACAATGTTACATTGTCGGGGATACTCAGCATACTATGCGGGTCAGGTATCTCATAGTTATTCAGGTGTGGTAATGATAATTCATGATAAGTTTAGTCCACAGATAGTTCATAATGATCCATACGGGCGGTTTTTGGTGATGGAAATTAACTATTTTGATATGCTCATATGGTTGGTTGGTATTTATGCTCCTAATAGTGCTTCTCAACACATTGAACTATGGTCTGCTATTAGACCAGTGATATCGATCGGTCGTGCAGGTCTTTTGATGGGTGATTTTAATATGTGTGTGGATATTTCACAATCTACTTCACGTTTCTCATTAATGGGTTCTCGTGAGCAAGATGTCTGGGCTCAATTGTCTTCAGAGGTTTTGAAGATGGATGTTTGGCATTGGTTATATCCTGATGATCTTGGGTTCACATTTCATTCTACGCAACACAGGCACACTTGGAGTAGATTGGATAGAATGTATGTGATGCATGACGAGTCATTTTTGCCAGAATTGATTCATATGTCAGTTGTGCAAGATGTCGTATCATCTGATCACTTCCCTATATGTTTGGAGTTAAGCAATCATGCAATAGAGATGTACAAGTCATTGTTGGAAAGGGCTCCTTTACGGTTTAACTCTTCTCTATTATTTCATTCTTTATTTGATGCTTACATGGTGCAGATTTTAGGTACTTTTTCAACACAGGTCAATGTACAAGGATGTCATGCATGGGATATTACATTGCAAAACATTACAGAAGTTCATCGCATGTATGGGTTGAATCATGCCCAAAGGCGTAGACACTTAATTAGAGAATTTTCACATGTACTTGGGAGATGTACTACCGCTCTGATGTATGCACCACATGATGAAGAGCTTCTTGATGTTCAATGTCAATTACAGGACATTATAAGATATTTAACTTGTCAGAGTTATCAAAGTGCAAAATTAAGACAATTACAAGATGGGATTATAGATAACCAATCTCAATCTCATAGGTTTTTTCAGGAATTATACCCATCGTATGCTAGATATAATGTGGTACAAGTTAAACAAGGAGTGGACCTTATTGTTGATCCTATCAAGGTTATTGACATTTGTATCAAGCATTTTAAGGACTTGATTGGACCTCAGCTGGTGCTTAATGATGATGTAATGCAAGCTAGACATCAATTTTATAATGTAGTTGGGGGTGTTGTTAATGACTCCATTTGTGCAGAGTTGGATGCTGATTTTTTAGAAGAGGAGGTAGAAACAGTATTGTTACATCTTCCAAATGGTAAAAGTCCAGGTTGGGATGGCATCACAAATGAAGTATTTAAGAAGTATGCTACTATTCTTAAAACTCCGTTTACTCTTATGTTTCAGCAGTGTTGGGATTGTGGATTTATGCCAGAGAGTTGGAAGGTGGGCCTAATCAAATTGATACCTAAGGTCCCATCTCCTGAGTCATTTAATCATTGGAGACCTATTTCTTTGATGGGCGGTCTATATAAGGTTTTTACAAAGACATTAGCGAATCGACTTAAGAAGTATTTGCCTCAACTTATTCATCCTACTCAATATGGATTTATTGCAGGTAGAAATATTTTGCATAATGTGTTGAATGTTCAAATGGCTACAGATTATGCCCGTCATACAAATCAAGAAGTGATTATGGTGCAACTAGATTTAGAAAAGGCATATGATCATGTAAATTGGTCTTTTCTGTCACATGTGATGCATAGTATGGGGTTTGGACCTCGTATGTCTCGTCTTATCTATTTATTAGGGAAAAATGCAACATCATGTGTTATGCTTAATGGTGGAGTCACTGCCAAGATTCCTCTCACTAGGTCAGTGCGACAAGGGTGTCCACTTAGCCCATTGCTATTTGCTATTGTGACACATCCTGTGTTAGTAATGTTATCAAAACTTGCAGATGATGGTAATATTGTTGGTTTGCATCTTCCTTCTGGAGGTCAGCTAGTGGCACAAGCTTTAGCCGATGATTCTTTTATGTTTTTACAAGCCTCGAAATCGAATCTTGAGAAGAGTATGCATGTTTGGGATCAGTTTGCCTTGGCTTCAGGGTTGCATATAAATTGGAGGAAGTCTCGTTTAATTTCTTGTACTGAATCTGATCTGCAAAGCTTAGGGTGGCAGGGCCCGGTGATTCATCGTGGTTCAATTTTTAGACACTTGGGGTATCCGTTGGGGGTGGATGTGACAAATGCACAGTTGTTGGAGTGGATTGGTAGCAAGTTACGAGATAAATTTATGTATTGGAAGTCTCAATCTTGGCCATTCCATGTGCGACTCAAAGTGGTCCAATGTATTATGATACCTATGATTTTATATTTTTTACCATTGCTTCCTTGGACTAAGAAGGCACTACAAGCAATGTTACAACCTCTTCGATTCATGTTGTGGCGAAAGAAAGATAGGAG
>CAKZGI010000107.1 GCA_936914905.1 uncultured Trichormus sp.
ACCTCTGTTGGCGCTTACTTCCATCTGCGTGGACCACATGCTGCTCCACGCAACCTGTGATCTCTTGCCTGATTATCGCAGCTCACGGCCTTCTTCGACCTGTTCGCCATTTCTATCTACATTGAATTTTCCTTTACACTATCAAAAAAAACTTTAAGGCCATTTGTTTAACATTTCTGTAATTTACAGAAATGGCCTTAGTATACCATACTAAAAAACTTCGACATTTCCAACATCCATCTCTAATGTATCCTTGTACTTTCGACAAGGTTCTATAAGTGAACCTGTATTTCCAACACTCCCCCTCAGGTTCACAATTTCTCTTTATTCATATCTGTTTCAGATTTATGCTAGATATAAATTGATTTAACTTCGATGTATTCAAAAACTTAGTAAATATATCTGCAACTTGAAGTTCCGTCTTGATATGTTGAATGCTTACTTCTCCTGCTAGTACCTTCTCTCGTACATAGTGATAATGTACCTCTATATGCTTCGAACGAGCATGGAAGACTGGATTGTTTGACAAGTATATACTTGATATATTATCACAGTATAACTTGAAATCATCACAAGACACTCGTAAATCAGTAAACAATTTTTTTAACCACATTATCTCACAAGTTGCATGGGTCATGGCTCGATACTCGGCTTTTGTTGACGACAACGCAACTGTTGGTTGCTTTTTCGAACTCCATGTTATTGCTTTTCCTCCTAGCATAAACACATATCCTGATATGCTTCTTCTATCATGAGGTGATCCAGCCCAATCAGCATCACAATAACCAGTTGGAGATAAATCATCATCATAAGCATAAAATAATCCATAATTTAATGTACCTTTCAGATATCTGAGCACTTTCCGGCACGCATTCAAGTGCACATCTGTAGGCTCATGCATAAACTGAGACAAAACTCCAATAGTGTATGCTATGTCCGGTCTAGTAATTGTTGCATACAACAACGACCCAACAATGCTTCTATATAACTGTACATTTTGAATTTTTTTACTTTCATCCGGACTGAACTTTGCATTTGCATCCAGTGGTAGTTGTAGAGGTTTACACCCTAGCATTCCATACTTCTTTAACACATCCATAACATACTTTCTTTGTATTAAAAACAGTCCAGCATAAGTTCTCACTATCTCTATGCCTAAGAAATATTTTAGCTCTCCTAGATCTGAGATTTTGAATCTCGTCTTCAACAAAGACTTCAGTCTTTTAATTCCAGTATCATCATCTCCTGTTATAATAAGATCATCAACATAAATGCATATAACAATTATTTTCTTGCCATCATGTTTAACATACAATGATGGATCAGCATTGGACTCTCTAAATCCTGCAGCTACCAAGCACTCTACCAATTTTTGGTACCATTGTCGTGGATCTTGTTTAAGCCCGTATAAGGCTTTCTTCAACTTACACATATAGTTAGGGTATTTTGGATGTACATATCCTTGCGGTTGCTCCATATAAATGACTTCCTGCAAATCACCATTTAAGAAAGCATTCTTAACATCAAGTTGATATAAATTCCATCTCTTAGCTGCTGCAAGAGCTATTATTGTTCTAACTGTTGACATTCTCGCAACTGGACTAAATGTTTCTTCATAATCGAGTCCATATTTCTGTGCATACCCTTTGGCTACAAGTCTAGCCTTATGTCTAGCAATCGATCCGTCAGCACTATACTTAACTTTATATACCCATTTACATCCAATGGGTTTCACTTCTTCTTTTTTTGGTACGAGGATCCATGTATCATTATCTACTAAAGCTTGCATCTCTTCATCCATTGCTCTTCTCCAACTTTCATTTTCCATTGCATCTTCAAACCTTGATGGTTCTTCACATTTGATCACTTGAGATATGTACGCATAATGGTTGACCATAAACGAATCATACGTTAATTTCTGAACAGGATACTTAACCCGAGTAGACCTTCTAGGTTGTTTTTCTACTTCTTTTTGCTTCTCCACACTTACTCTGTCTTCTTCTTCACTTGGGTCTTCCAACCATAGTTGATCATCATCGATCAATTTTTCTTTACCTTTTACACTAGGAGGACTACTCTCCACATCTTTCAGCTTCCCAGACCATGGACTCACACTGTGTGAATTTCTCGAATTCTTGGGACCACTTAGAGTTATGCTCTCTTGTGATCTTTCCCGTACCTCCTGTTCATTTTTTTTATGCATGTCTTCTACCTGCAACTTATTAACATTTGGATACCACGATGTTAACTCATCAAATACAACATCTCGACTTACCCTCAGTTCTTTGGTAGTCGGATTATAACACCTGTATCCCTTTTGTTCAAGAGAATAACCAATGAACACACATTTCTCTGACTTGACATCCAACTTCGTTCTTAGATCATCCGGCACATGAACATAGCATACACAACCAAAGATTTTCATATGAGACAGATCCGGTTTCCTACCAGACCAAGCCTCCTCAGGAGTCATCCTATGTACTCCTGCTGTAGGGCATCTGTTTATTACATACACGGCAGTTGAAGCAACATCTGCCCAAAAATAATTAGGCATGTTCTTCTCATTCAACATACATCTAGCTACTTCCGCAATTGTTCTATTCTTTCTCTCTGCTACACCATTCTGTTGAGGTGTGTATCTGCATGTAAACTGTCTACGTATTCCACAATTATACAGAAAATTTGTAAACTCATTAGAGAAATACTCTCCCCCTCCATCTGATCTTAGCATTCTAATGCTTGCATTAGCTTCCTTTTCTACTTGATTTTTAAATATCTTGAAGTAATAGAATACATCAGATTTATTTTTCATAAAGTATATCCAAACCTTTCTCGTATAATCATCTATGAAAGTAACATAGTATTTATTACCTCCAAGTGATGTCTCCTTTGTAGGACCCCATACATCTAAATGTATTAACTGCAAAGCATATTGACTTCTAAAACTTTCTCTCTTGAAAGGTAATCTTGTTTGCTTACCATACTGACAAGACTCACACAATTGATGCATATTTCTATCTTTAAATAGTGGCAAACCATTGACTAGGTTATGTGACTGCATATTTTTTAACTTTTGCAAGTTAACATGCCCTATGCGTTTATGCCACAATTCAATTTCTGCTATTTGTTTATTATCATAACAGAAACACATTTTATTAGCATCTGAATTTTTTACCTCCATTGTAAACAACCTTCCTTGTTTTTTTCCTTTAGCAACCAGCATAAAACCTTCGCGTGGATCCTCCACAAAACATCCTTTTTGCGTAAATCGCACCTGCAA
Source organism: uncultured Trichormus sp. (assembly GCA_936914905.1). Lineage (GTDB taxonomy): Bacteria > Cyanobacteriota > Cyanobacteriia > Cyanobacteriales > Nostocaceae > Trichormus_B. The sequence goes on from CAKZGI010000107.1 coordinate 3,281, forward strand.
ACCTCTTTCAACCATTTGTCCAACTGAAATTAAATTCTTTGTGATAGTTGGCACATGTAACACATCAGACAAACAATTCCTTGAGCCATATATATTTTGTAAGGGAACATTTCCCACGTGTTCTATTGAATGCTTACTATCATCTCCAGTTTGTACATAACCAAGACTACTAGGAGAGTGCATGTTTTCAAACAACTTTTCATCACTTGTCATATGATTACTACAACCGCTATCAATATACCAGTTCGTATCACAATTGGCCGAATTCGTCACATAATTCATAACTAAGACACTTTCTGTGTCCTTTACATCTGATGACGAGGCATAATTATTATAATTTCTATCATTCCGTTGAAAACAATGACTAGCATAATGACCGGGTTTTCCACATATATAACAATTACCTGGTCTCTGTCCTTTGCCATACCTTCCTCTTGGTGCATAGGACCTTCCTCCTCTTCTTCCTCTAGTATTCTCATTTTGATTTTGTTGCCTTCCTTGATTTTGTTGTTCTTGTTGATTTTGTTGCTGTTGGTATGCATTTCTTCCTCTTCCTCTATTTTGAGCATACCTTCCTCTTCCTCTTGTACCTGCATAAAACACTTGAGGCTGATTTGGCCGAGAGGATGAACCTTGCAAGTTCAGCTCCTCTGTAATCATCAATGACACTAACTGATCAAAGTTAGGCAAATTATCTCTAACATACACAGATGTGATGAATGTTTTCCATTTGTCAAACCATTCAGACAAAAAGCTACTAAATCGTCATCCTCCACTGGACTTCCAATTGACGACAAAGCATCTGAAACATCCTTAATTTTTAAAACATAATCATTTACCGACATCGTCGGAAACTTCTTAATATTATTAAGCTCACTTTTGAGCTGTATCTTTCTAGCCTTCGTTGTAGATTTATATAACTTTTCTAGTGTCTCCCAAACTTCTTTCGATGTGTCCAGATCTTGTATATGCCCAATCATGGCATTTGTTATATTCTGAGACAAGATAAAGATCACCATTTTGTCCTTCTCGTTCCACGCATTAATTGCACTTGTTTCATTTGCAGTTGGAACGGTTCCAGCCATTCTGGGTTTTTTTTCTGTACCTGTGACAATGCCCCACAGATTCTTACCAATCAGATAGTTTCTGATTCGAAGCTTCCATTGTTGATAATTGTTTTTATCCAACTTCTCAATCTGAGAAGATACCTCAGCCATTGCAACAAACAGAAAAACAATTACTCACATAATGAAGTGAGCTAACAACTTTGCTCTGATACCACTGTTGATTTAAAAAAACTAATAACAAAGTAACGCAGTGGTAGCGCATCTACCCAAGACTTTATAATTAAGATAAAAGACGATAGATGAATCGGAAAATGAACATAAATGATGCACAAGTTAGGATTGAACTACAATATCTTCTTAGCAAAGACGATAGAGGAGGCGAAAGAGGAAACACATTTCTCAAATTATAACACACAGTCAATATATCAAATCCCACACCTATTTCATTCAACAAGTGCTGCGTTTATATAGCAGGCACATATACAACAGTGATATGCAGGCCATATACGTGGCCTGCTCAACTCAACTACAAACGGTGAGGAGAATAAGCAGATTTCGGCATGGAGCCGAAATCTGCTGACACACCTCTGTTGGCGCTTACTTCCATCTGCGTGGACCACATGCTGCTCCACGCAACC
>CAKZGI010000108.1 GCA_936914905.1 uncultured Trichormus sp.
GGGAGAGGAGGGCGAGGAAGGGAAGGAGGAGGCGAGCCTTAGTGCTCTGATACCATGTAGAATAGTAAGAGAGAGAGAGAGAGAGAAAGAGGGTTGCCTGAGAGAGAGAGAAGAAGAGAGCGTATGTGGATCTCTACATTTATTTATCTGATACATGATGTCTTTTTATACATGCATCCATGACCCATGAGGCATCATGGATGTGATATGGACGGGCACCATAACTGCCCATATCTCATGAACGCCCATGAAGGGCAGTTATTAGAGTTTATTTATTTATTATTCTATTATCTAATTTATTATATTTCTCACACACCCCCCTAAGTTAGATAATAGTGGTTAATTAGGTTTTAACCCTATTTGAGTACAGCTTTGATAGTGTTTAGCTTTCTGGGTAGACTTCGTGAGAAAATCTGCCCATTGTCCTTCAGTGCGTACATGCACTATTTCAATATTGCCTTCATGTAACAGCTCTCTAACAAACTGAAGCTTCATGGCAATATGCTTGGTCAGCTCGGAGTGCTTGAGGTTTTTCGCGAGCATTATGGCTGACATATTGTCACATTGGAGCAGTAGTGGATGATCCGGGAAAAGCGTTGTCTCTTTCAAGAAGTGCTTTAGCCAGATTCCTTCTTTTAACGCCAGAGTCATCGCCACATATTCGGCTTCAGTTGATGACAGTGTGACGCGTTCCTGCTTCTTACTTTGCCACGAGACAGCTCCACTTGAGAGAAGGTAGACGTAGCCAGATGTCGATTGCAACGTCTCTTCGTCACCCCCCCAATCGGCATCTGAGTAGCAAGTGAGAAATGGTTTTTGAAGAGGTTGACTTGCCGAGTACGTGATGCCGAAGTCCTTAGTTTCTTGAAGATACCTTAGCAGGCGCTTCAAGTGTTGGGTATGGATTGGACTTGGTGCCTGCATATAACGAGATAGAAAGTTAGCTGCAAAGCAAATGTCCGGTCTTGTGCATGTCACAAGGTACCGGATACCGCCCAGAATGTTGGCATAGGGGAATGCCGCCATGTCAGAGGTGGGGGTCATTGTTGATGACGAGGTTGGGGTTTTGGTTTTGAGAGAGATTGGTAGGGGTGTTGATACCCCTTTACATGTTGGCATGTTATATTTTTTTAGGAGGGATTCGATATAGGATTGTTGGCTTATACGGATAAGGTTATGGGAGGGGTCTTGGTAGACTTGGATGCCAAGGCAGTAATGGAGTGCTCCCATATCTTGCATCGAGAAAGATGCATGGAGTTCACTCTTGGCCTTGGATAATACATCATTGGAGTTGGATAGGATGAGTATGTCATCGACATATATGGCTAGGATAAGGATTACATTAGGGCTATTTCGGCTATATACATTTGGGTCGGATAAGAATCTGAGATAGCCTAGATTGGTCATACAAGTAGTGAATTTCTCATACCATTGGCGTGGGGATTGTTTTAAGCCATAGAGAGATTTCACTAGTTTACAAACATAGTTTGGGTGATCCTTGGAGGTATAGGCGGGTGGTTGTTCCATATAGATTTCTTCGTGGAGGTCGCCATGTAGGAATGCCGTCCGAACATCCATTTGATGGACGATAAGTCGGAATTGTGCGGCGGTCGCAAGCAACGCCCGGAAGGAAGTGATCCGAAGCACCGGCGAGAAAGTCTCGTTGTAGTCCATGCCAGGTACTTGTGTGAAGCCGCGCGCCACCAATCGTGCTTTGTAGCGTGAGATCGAACCATCGGCGTTGAACTTCTTCCGGAGAAGCCACTTGCACGACACCAACTTTCGGTCCGCCGGTGGTGGGACCAGTTGCCACGTGCCACTCTCCATGAGCGATTGGTATTCCGAGTCCATGGCTCCACGCCATGAGTCTGCTTCCGGTCCTGAGAGAGCGTCCTGTATTGTTAGCGTGTCAAAGGAATCATGGTTATACAAATGGAGGTCATCCTCGTGTGAGGGACCTTGGATCATGTAGGTGTAAAAGGTATCTAAGGGATCAAAAGAGAGAGAATCTATGGATTGAGAGTTCGGGCTGTGGAGTGAACTCGATGCTAGGACATTGGTTTTCTCATAGATTGCTTTTAAGGATCGCACTTTGGAGGATTTTGGGATGCGGTTTTTAGGGATCGGTCCTAATAGGGAGGGTTGATAGATGGACTCTACCGGTATGGTTGGTGGTAGAGGTCGGCTTGGACTTTGGGGTGTGGTTGGGATAGGACTTGTACAAGCTTTTAGGGTGGTTTGAGGATGAGGAGTATCGGGGAATAGGTGGGATGTGGTTTTGGTTCCAAGGGACCACGGAGGAGCGCTAGGTGGTGTTGGAACACCAGTACTAGTATGTGGTGGTGGTGGTGTTGGGCTTGGTGATTGGGAAATAGAGGGTGAAGTATATGGTAGGAGGGGTATAAAATGGGATGGCTCTTCCCACTCAACTTGTGGGTTAGAAGGGGTTGTTGGGTTTGGATCGGAAGAAGGTGGGTGTTTAGACGGGCTGATTGAAGGGAGATCGACAGGAGGGTTGTCATGTTGAGGGCTGATTAGGGAGGTCTCGTCGAAGTACACCGAATGGGCGAGGTGAAATCTCCCACGCGCCGGATCATACAGCCGATATGCCTTGACACCGAACCTGTCGCCATAGCCGACGAAGATCATCCTCGTGCTTGTGGCATCCAACTTCTTTCGCAGATCCAATGCCGTCACCGGGTATGCTGCACATCCAAAAATCTTGAAATGTTGGACGTTAGGGGACTTGCCAAACCAGTGGAAGTATGGAGTGGCATTTGGGTCGGTGGCGTGCGGAACTCGATTTTGTAGATAGCACGCCGTTGCCACCGCCTCTTCCCAATAGCTCTTGGGAAGTCCCGCCGTGAGGAGCATTGCTCTTGCAGCTTCGACGAGGGTACGATTCTTCCGCTCAGACACTCCATTTTGTTGAGGCGTGTAGGGAACGGTGAATTGTTGTCGGATGCCCTCGTCTTTGCAGAAGTTCTGAAACTCGCCCGAGCCGTATTCACCACCATTGTCGGAGCGGAGGGCTTGAACTGGGAGGTCATGTTGCCGAGTGACGAGGTTACAGTATTCTCTGAAGCAAGAGAACACTTCAGACTTTTTCTTCAAGAAGAATACGGTTGTGTACCTGCTGAAATCGTCGATAAATGTTAAGAAAAAATTGGAGCCCGTGAGCGAGCTTGTCTCCATAGGGCCGCATAGGTCACTGTGTACCAGTTGGTTTAACTGGGTGGATCTGGATTCGGACCTAGGGTGACTCTTGTGGCTAGATTTCCCTAAGATACAGCCTTCACATAGGTCGATTGGATTAAGGTACAAAGGTAAGCCGGTACAAAGCTTGTTTTTTATCATGCGGTTGAGAGTGACACTATTAATATGGCCAAACCTATAATGCCACATGAGGGTGGAGGCGGCTTTGGTTAGATGGAGGCTGTGAGTGGAGGAGACACCAATGATTTGGTGTGGATTAGACATGGATAATGTGATGGGATACAATCGGCCCTTTTGGGGTAATTGAATTATTTCAAACTCTCCGGTAGGGAGTTTGAAGTGAATGATACAAGATTTATGAAAAAATTCAACTGACGATCCAGTTGATGTAGCCGTTGTTACCGATAGTATATTCCGGCTAAGTCCCGGAATGTGGTAGATTTCGGGGATGGTGACGCTTACTCCACTTGGTAAGGTCACGTATAGTTTGCCGACGCCAACGGCTGTGAGGAAGTGGTTGTTGCCGAGGTACACGCGCATGCCACTTGGAAGCCGCTTGTAGTCACGAAGCCATTTCTTTTGCGGCGTCATATGGTGGGTCGCGCCAGTGTCGAGTAGCCACTCGGTCGTGTCTCTGTTGAATGGGACACACTTGCTACTGTTTAGTGACATTGTAAAGAGTTGCAAGTTCTCCATACCATATTGGCCAAGCTCGGGTGCGCCGTTGAGTTGTTGAAGATGCGCTCTCGGACGTCGACCATGTTGTTGTTGGCGCGGTGGCGCTTGTTGTTCTCGACGCTTGGTGCGACATTCACGTTCAAGGTGTCCATTGCGACCACAATACGAACACACCTTCGGAGTAGGGTTGGGGCGAAAATTGTTGTTGTTTTTTCGTTGTGGCGGTCCCCTCCGAAAGTCGGGTCGTCGTTGTGCCGCATATTGGGTCGAGGGTGTTGGAGCGATGCCGCTCGCGTTATGCGCTCCATTACGCATAACTTCTTCTTGTCGAATGCGCGCCATTAGCGATTCGACGGTCAGGTTGGCCACCGACGCTTGCGTGGTGATGAACGGTCGCCACGAGGAAGGCAACGCCGCGAGGAGGAGCATGGCCTGGAGGTTGGAGTCCAATTGGAGTCCAGCGAGAAGGGCGTTGTCCAACAGCATCCGCCACTCATCAAGAAATCTCAGGATTTCTTGGTTTTCCGCAAGAGAGGCGACGAGAAGCCTCTTAAGGGATGCCACTTGCGTGATGAGATCCTCGTGGTGGTAGTTGGACCGCAAGAGCGTCCAGATTTCCGCCGCCGTGTTGCAACGCCGGACCATCTGGACTTGCGTGTCTCCAAGGTGGAACATGAGTTCCGCTTGCGCTTGGAGATCTTTAGCCATCCAATCGGCGTTGTTCGTCGCCGTGGGTTGCGTTGCGCCGCTTACGATGTCCCAGAGGTCGGCCCGCTTCAGCATCAACGTCATCCGCGTCGCCCACGTGAGGTAGTTCGGGCCGGTGAGTTTGTCGAGGTTGTAACTCCTCATGGCGGTCGGGACGAGCGGGTTTGACGTCGCGGTTGTCGAGCCGGGACCTGTTGGCGGGGTGGTCGGGCCGGTTGTCGACGTTGATGAGCCGAATGCCGGGGTCGTTGGACCTGTCGGCGAGGCGTGCGTGCCGGTTGCGGGCTGAGCCATAGTCGTCCGGATCGACTAGGGCTAGAGCACCGGCCGGGGAGAGGAGGGCGAGGAAGGGAAGGAGGAGGCGAGCCTTAGTGCTCTGATACCA
>CAKZGI010000109.1 GCA_936914905.1 uncultured Trichormus sp.
CCTATCAAAGGGATAGTTAGCTCTGCTTTGCAGACACCTTCTTTAATCCCTCTAGGTTAAACCTAGATCCTTACAGCTGCTTAATGTTCCTATATAATGTTTGGTAAACCTTCCTGCTTTTACTCTTGGATTCGTAAATATGCAAATACTTTTTAAATCAAATTTGAATTACCAATTGTTGAAACTTGATTTTCCACAGTATAAACCTTACTAAAAAATGCATTAGTTTATAGGGTATACTGTCCAGTAATGATAGTCTGAAGCAAAACCTAACATAATAAATTTCATAGACCACTTAGCGACAATTTGTAATTCCTAAATCCTACTATATCAAATACAGTTATGTCACCGGAACAACCAAATCTCGAAGAAAGCACAGATGTGATTATTAGTTGTAACAACAACGAAACTTACAAGTTACAAAGTAATTATTCTCCAGTAGTAAGCTTGGCTACAAGAAAAGGAACTATTTCTCAATTCCTGGCTCCCTTGACTCAAGATAGCTTTAAACAAGTAGTTCAGGAGGTTGAGCATAAATTGAAAATTGTTAACGAAACCTTATCCATGTTGGATTATCAAGGTTTTGAAACAATTCTCCAAGAAATGCTGCATTCAATTACTCTGAAAATAGGGGAATTACTAGGAGCAGACCGGACAACAATATTTTTATTAGATCAGGAAAAACAAGAGTTATGGTCCATTTTAGCTGAAGGGGAAAGTAAGCGACCATTAGAAATTCGGATTCCAGCAAATAAGGGTATTGCTGGGGAAGTTGCTATTTTGAAAAAAGTAGTGAATATTCCTTTTGATTTTTATAATGATGAGCGATCTAAATTTGCTCAAGAACAAGATAAAAGAAATGGCTACCGCACTTATACGATTTTAGCTTTGCCCCTGTTAAATGAAAATGAAGAATTAGTCGCTGTGGTACAATTATTAAATAAATTAAATTACCTACACAATCCCCATGCCCCCCTGCCAGAACGCATTGATAATAAGGGGTTTAGTAGCTCGGATGAGAAATTATTTCAAGATTTTGCTCCTTCAATTCGCCTCATTTTAGAGTCTTCTCGTTCTTTTTATATTGCTACTCAAAAACAAAGGGCAGCGGCAGCTTTGATAAAGGCAATTAGATCGTTAAGTCAAAGTAGTCTTGATTTGGAAGATACCCTAAAACGGGTTATGGATGAAGCAAGGGAACTGATGAATGCCTATCGCAGTACACTTTGGTTAATAGATAACGATCACAACGAATTATGGACAAAAATTACTCAGGATAATGGCACGACTAAAGAGTTGCGAGTACCAATAGGTAAAGGCTTTGCAGGTATAGTTGCAGCCTCTGGGAAAACTTTAAATATTCCCTTTGATTTATATGAGCATCCAGACTCGGAAATGGCCAAATCTATCGATAAACAAACTAATTTTCGCACCTGTAGTCTCCTTTGTATGCCGGTGTTTAATAGCGATCACGAATTAATTGGTGTTACCCAGTTGGTTAACAAAAAGAAAACTGGGGATTTTCCACCCTATAATCCTGCTAATTGGCCTGATGCCCCGGAATGCTTCCAAGCTAGTTTTGATCATAATGATGAAGAGTTCATGGAAGCTTTTAATATCCAAGCAGGGGTAGCATTACAAAATGCTCAATTGTTTGCCAGAGTCAAACAACAAGAACAAATGCAGCGGGATATTTTGCGGAGTCTTTCTAATGGGGTAATTTCTTCAGATAAGTCAGGATACATTATCACTGCTAATGAAAGTGCAAAACGTTTACTAGGATTTAATACTGAAGAACGTTTAGAAGGTAAACTGGTTAGTGATATTGTGCATATTAAAGAGGGAGATTTTAGCAAGTGGTTTACAGATGCTTTACACGCCACTGATGTCAAAGATACCCAGCAATACTATCCAGATCGTACACTCTTAACGACTACTCAAGAACAACACAGCGTTAATCTATCACTCAATTCTATTGCTAATGCTAACGACCACAATCAAGTATGTGGTGCATTGGTGGTAATGGACGATATTAGTGATGAAAAGCGTCTAAAAAGCACAATGTATCGTTACATGACTCAGGAGTTGGCAGAAGAACTGCTGAAATTAGATGATGCTAAACTGGGAGGCGATCGCAAAGAAGTTACTATTCTATTCTCAGATATTCGTGGCTATACCACTCTGACAGAAAATATGGAAGCTGAACAAGTAGTGGGTATGCTGAATGAATATTTTGAATCAATGGTAGAAGCTGTCTTTAAACATAAAGGCACTCTTGATAAATATATCGGTGATGCCATTATGGCTGTTTTTGGTTCTCCCCTACCCTTGGCAGAACATGCACGGATGGCAGTGGAAACTTCTCTAGAAATGCGTAATCGCTTACAAGAATTAAATCAGCGTCGAGAAGCTGCTAATGAGTCAAAAATCAAAATTGGCATTGGCATCAATTCTGATATCGTCATTAGCGGTAATATCGGCTCTAGTAAGCGGATGGAATTTACTGCTATTGGTGATGGTGTTAACCTTGGTTCTCGACTAGAAAGCGTCAGTAAACATTATGGTTGCGATATCATTATCAGCGATAATACCTATAACTTATGTCACGATAGTATTTGGGCTAGGGAACTTGATTTCATTCGTGTGAAGGGTAGAAATGAGCCAGTATCTATCTATGAGTTGATTGGGATGCATTCTGATCCTATTAGCTCTACTAAACAAGAATTAATTGAGTATTATCATAAAGGGCGTGAGTATTATCTGAAACGTCAGTTTGCACTTGCCCAAACCGAGTTTGTCAAAGCTTTAACTGCCGATAACAATGACAAAGCCTCTATGTTATATCTAGGTCGTTGTCAGCATTGGTTACAATGTCCCCCATCTGATACAACTTGGGATGATGGTGTTTGGACGTTTAATGAAAAATAAGGTAAGAATTCAGGAGTCAGGAGTCAGAATACTTGACAAACTGGTTAATTATCAAATAGGTATTTTTGGTGTTAGCCTGAAAAAGCTGACTGTTGATGGCTGTTCGCGTAGCGTGCCGTTAGGCATTAGCTGAATGCTTACAAAATAAGCTTGGATAACTGGAGAAATACACCAGTTTGAAAAGGGTTTATGGCCTTCACCACACCCTAAACCCTATAATTAAAATTAGGGGTTTCAAATCAGAAAGTTGTATTTCTGGCGCTCTACGTCCTGATTAATTTGGTTGGTATTGGAAATACCTCGATTACCTACAATCTTAAAATTTCCAAAATTTAGCCATACTTAGCCTAATGTTAATCTCAACTAAGTGAAAGTTTAATTTCTTAATTGTTTTTATTATTTTGCAATTAAACTTAAAGAAAGAATTCTTATAACTTCAAAAAACATTATGAAAATGTTGCATATAGTCTGTTTTGTAACAGTTAATTGATATTCGTTGTCAAATTTATTCTTTTAGTTAGAAACTAGGAATACAACAAAGCAATTATTTTTATGAATGCTATTTCTAACCTTCAATTAAAACAGTCAACTTGGCAAACGGCTATTATGTTGACTTTAGGCTTTTGGCTCAGTGCCAGCTTGGTTTTAGATTGGGTAATTATGCCTAGTCTTTATCTGGCAGGAATAATGAACGAGGCGAATTTTGCTACAGCAGGCTATACAATTTTTTGGAATTTTAATCGTCTAGAATTATTATCTGCGGCTGTAGTTTTGACTGCTGTACTGGCTGTTGGCCAAGCCAAATCTAATCGGGGTTTGGGCAATATATTTTTATCTTGCTTGCTGCTAACAGTAGCTGTCGTTGATACTTATTTTTTAACTCCACAAATGTGCGCTGTAGGCAGTCATTTAAGTCTATTTGCCGCCCATGCAGTTCCTGAAACGATGAATTTACTTCACGGTGGTTATTTTATGCTGGAAGTGTTCAAACTAGTGGCTGGTGCTATCCTATTAAATCGGTGCTGGCAACAAAGTTGTGAAGTTTAAAGAATCTAGAAGATGGTGGGCAATGCCCACCCTACGGCATTAATCTGATTCGGTTTCAGTGTTGGGTAAAAGTAGACGAATAGCGAGCATAGCAAATCCCACAGCACCGATAACTTTTAAAACCCGTGTTGGAAATAATTCTGATACTGCACCCCCAGCTAATGCGCCTAACAAACTTGTTAATAGCAATGCTCCGGCTGTACCAAAAAAGACACCGCGTCGGGATTGACCACGACCAGAAAGTGCGATCGCAGCTAATTGGCTTTTATCACCTAGTTCTGAAAGAAAAACTGTAATAAAGCTGATCCCTAAAAGATTCCAGTCCATGTTGTATAACTAATGACTAATAAACACATCCCAAAATAGCATCACAGAAATTAACAGCAACATAACCCCAGTGGATTTTTCTACAGTTTTAGGACTGAGTTTACTGGCTATCCAGCCACCTAAAAGCACACCTAAAAGGCTAGTTGTGATCAGTGCAGTTCCCGAACCAATGAACACTACCCAAGGTGCATGAGATTCTGCACTCATTAACAGAGTGGATAGCTGAGTTTTATCACCAATTTCTGTCAGAAAGATGGTGATGAAGGTTGTACCAAACACCACCAATGCTGAATCCTGTTTTTTGGAAGTATCCTTAATGACAGGCTGAAGTGGATAATCGATAATTTCTGTTAGTTCTGGCTGGGTTTGAGTGTGAGATATGCCCAGAGGTGCAAGGTCAGGTTTCACAGGCAGTTGTCCTGTCACTAAGTTGTTTTCATATTCTTTTCATTTTCTCAGATTGTTGTAACAAATTGCAACTCCATTCCATAAAATGTCATATTGAATTTATAAATAAGCAAGTATAAGCGCGTTCCATTACAAAATAAGTAAATTGCTGATTCCCAGAGTGATCGCTCTTAATAAGTAGGTAGATACAAATAGAGAGGTCCGAAAATTTACAAAGGAGTCTGTGTCTGGCTTTCCATAGTGTT
>CAKZGI010000110.1 GCA_936914905.1 uncultured Trichormus sp.
AGTCTTCCAACACATGATGAATGACATATTCCGAGAATATCTCGATCATTTTGTCATAATCTATCTTGATGACATTCTAGTCTTTTCCTCGAGCATGGAGGAACACACTCAGCAGGTTCGGTTAGTTCTCGCCAAACTCCGGGAGCACGGGCTATATGCTAAAAGAGAGAAATGTGAATTTGATCGTAGCTCCGTGGAGTTCCTTGGATATGTGATCTCTCCAAACGGGATCATGATGGATACAAAGAAGGTCAAAACGGTGCAAGAATGGGCCACTCCAACGCGATTGAAAGAGGTGCAATCCTTCCTTGGGTTCGCGAACTTCTACCGAAGATTTATCAAGGGGTTTTCGACCATCGCGTCGCCCTTGGTTGTACTCACCCGAAAGGATACCCCTTTTCAATGGACTGAAACTACTCAAAATGCCTTTGAGATGTTGAAGCACGCATTTACCAGTGCCCCAGTACTCCTTCATCCCGACCCAACCAAGCCTTTCCAAGTTGAAACAGATGCCTCCGACTTTGCAATTGGAGCTATATTATCCCAGCCGGATGATGAGGGTATACTCCACCCAGTGGCCTACTACTCCCGCAAGTTCACTACCCCAGAGATCAATTATCCAATATATGACAAGGAGCTAGGGGCCATTATTGCGGCTTTTGAAGAATGGAGGCCCTACTTGGCAGGGGCCCAACATCGTATCCAAGTGGTGACAGATCATAAGAACCTAATATACTTCGCCACCACGCGCACATTGAATCGTAGGCAAGCTCGGTGGTCGGCTTTCTTAGCTGACTATGACTTCGAGATTGTCTTCCGCCCTGGGGCACAACATACGATGGCTGACACCCTATCACGACGATCAGAATTTGAACTTACTCCTGTGGATGATGCATATGTCCAACAATCGCAATGTCTATTGCGACCGGATCAACTCCAAAATTTTGCGACCTATCTCCTACGAGATGACTCCTTACTCAAAGAAATTGCCGAAGCGACCGCAGAAGATGCATTTGCACGGGAGGTCAAGGCCAGTTTAGACCACCCATCTCAAGAACTATCAAGGTCAGATCTTAGTCATTTCTCAGTTCAAGATGGATTATTGTTTCGAGATAACCTCTTGTATGTCCCCGAAGGCTCATGCCGTACTCGGGTGCTACAAGAATGTCATGACGACCCACTTGCAGGTCATTTTGGGGTTGCAAAAACCTTAGAGCTGATCTCCCGGGGGTATTGGTGGCCGCAACCATGGAAATTTGTAAAGGAGTTTATCAAGACATGTGACACATGTGCTCGCTCCAAGGCCGCCCATCATCGCCCATATGGACTACTCCACCCACTTCCCATTCCGAGTCGACCTTGGGCATCCATCTCCATGGATTTTATCACTGACCTTCCTCGGGTTGGTGCTTACGATTCGGTCCTAGTTATGGTCGATCGTTTCACCAAAATGGCTCACTTCACCCCTTGTGCCAAAACTATTTCCGGAGAAGAGACAGCGATGTTGTTTTTGAAAGAAGTTGTTCGACTACACGGACTACCAACTGATATCACTTCTGATCGTGGGACCCAATTTGTCTCCCATTTTTGGAGGCAACTTCTTCAAACTTTCGGTACTTCCGTGAATTTGTCTTCGGCACATCATCCTCAGACTGATGGGCAAACAGAGCGTGTCAACCAAATTCTAGAACAATACCTTCGATGCTCTGTCAGCTACCAGCAAGAAGATTGGGTTCACTTGTTGCCAATGGCCGAGTTCGCGTACAACAACTCTTTACATGGGACGACAGGGGTTACCCCATTCTTTGCCAACTATGGATTGCATCCACGTTTTAACATTTCCATCCCGTCCACTTCTGTCAGCCCCTCGGCAGAAGAGCGAGCTCGCATGCTAGCGGATATCCATAGAGACTTGACTTTTGAGCTCCATCTTGCTAGTAAACGACACAAGGAACAGGCCGATCGTCATCGATCTGAATCCCCGACCTTTAAAGTCGGTGACTTGGTTTGGCTCCTACGTCGACATATCACCACCACTCGCCCTTGTGCGAAGCTCGACTACAAAAAGCTGGGGCCTTTTCGAATTATCGACAGAATTAACCCAGTGGCTTTTCGCCTAGAACTCCCCTCCCATTTCAATATTCATAATGTTTTCCATGTGTCCCTCCTCGAACCTCACCACCAATCAAAAATTCCAGGGCGCTATCCTTCTCCCCCGCCACCTGTCGCGTTGTCGACCGGAGAAGAGTATGAAGTTGATCAAATTCTTGACTCTCGTATACGACGACGACAACTGCAATACCTTGTGCTCTGGAAAGGGTACCCTCTTTCGGAAGCCACGTGGGAGCCGGCCCGAAATTTAACAAATGCTCCTGAGTTAATCCAAGAGTTTTATCACAAATATCCCCACAAGCCAACGCAATCGTTTGGAGGTGGGGCTTAGAGGGAGGATAATGTCATAAATAAGACATTAGAAGAGTTGGCAAGATTCGAACCTCCAACCTTCTATATCATAGCCAAGGATCTTAGCCAATGCATTACAACACAACTTGTGGTTATTATTTCATAACAAATAGTATAAGTATGAGTAGCTATTATGTACTCTAGAAATCTCTAGAATGTTCTAGAAACTCCAAGAGCGTGCATGCATCTCCTAGCTATTTCCGGAGCTCTCTCTTGTAAGCATGCAGTGCTCAAACACATGTATAAATACAAGGGTTCGCCTTGGTCTCAATCAAGGCGAACAACACAAGTTGCGGAATCCCCATCTCTTATCTTGCCTCTCCACTTCTTGTCTTTCGCTCCTCTGTCCTCGTCTCTCTCCTTCTTGCACCTCTTGTCCGTGACAGATTGTTCGCCTTCCCTCTTCTTTGCTAGACCTCATCATGTCGGACTCCACCGAAAATCTAAACCAAATATTGGCGGCAATGCAACAACTACAACTTGAAAACGACAATCTTCGAGAATCCCTGCGGAGACTCCAAGAGGGCACGCCGATGGACCTTCAGTCTATAGAGCCAAACCCCCCATCATCAATGACCATGCAACCTGCCCTACTTGGACCCTCGCCGGCACTTGGCTCTACACCTATCCCCGTATCAACCTCTTACAATCCCCATGCCCAAGAACCTAAGGTCAGTTTACCCGACAAATTTGATGGCACAAGAAGTCATTTCCGCGGCTTTATTAATCAAATCAAACTTATTATCCGCCTACAACCTCAACGCTATCCCGATGACTTTCGTCGTGTTGGCCTTGTGGGCACTCTCCTCTCGGGCCCAGCGCAAGCTTGGTTTGCACCCTTGATCGAAACATCGTCGCCACTACTAGATAACTTCGATGATTTCTTGAAGGAGTTTGAGGCCACATTTGGAGAGACAGACCGGCGCCGATCAGCCCTCACCAAACTTTATTCACTACATCAAGGTATGCGCGCAGTCTCTGTTTACGCTTCTGAGTTTCGGCAATTGGCATGTGATGTACAGTGGGATGGCCAAGCCCTATGCGACCACTTCCGTAGGGGCCTCCGAAGCGACATCAAGAATCTTATGTTAAATTTTCCAGAGCCGACATCATTGTCACAAGCGATTTCACAAGCTGTTAGTTGTGACAACCGTCTTTTTGAACTTCGCCAAGAAGAGCGCACGACCTCAGGGCCTCAGTACATCCCTCGTAGTGCACCCATGGTTCGGTCCCAAGTGTTGGTGAGAACCCCAACATTAGTTTCGAGCTCAACCCCCACTACCGATAGCCCAGTTCCCATGGAAATCGACCGGGCTCGTCTGCAACCTCTTACTGATGCTCAACGACACTATCGTCGCGTCAATGGTCTATGTCTCTATTGTGGTGCCTCAACCCACATGATTCGCAACTGCCCGATAAAAGGTACTCGACGACCATTGTATTCCGCCAACACAATTGAAGGTCCTCGACTACCGGAAAACGACAATGTCCGACCTCAGTAGGGGCCATGCGGTTGGACAAATCCACTCAACCATCACTTCCTTGCTCCTATCGCTCCGCAAGACCAACCCATGATTTTTCGTTAGAGGTACATATCAGTTTTAATTCTATTTCATTTCAAACACTAGCATTAGTCGATTCTGGAGCGTCTGCCTGTTTCATGGACGCCGCTTTTGCCTATAGTCAAAAAATTCCCCTTGTCCGCTTGTTGAAACCAATTCCGGTGGAAGCCATCGATGGTCGGTTGCTCTCCTCTGGTGCGGTTATCGAAGAAACTACCCCGTTAGTTCTCCAAATAGGGGAACATCGGGAGTCGTTAACATTCTATCTCATTACCTCCCCTCGTCACCCAATCATTCTAGGGCTATCATGGCTCCGGATGCATAATCCAATAGTGGATTGGTGCAAACTTTCCATTACCTTCAATCAACAAACCCACTCGACTTTTCACGCTATAGAAACTCCCAAGCCTGGTATTCCGGAGGGGACCGATTCCAATTCGGTAATTCACGCCTCCACCGCAGTGGAAATCGATCCTTATTTGATAGCTCACTCCTCTGTTGTCCTCAGAACCGATCCTACCTCAGTTTCCCAAAACCCAGTCCCCCATGCTCAAGCCTTCGGCGATCTCGTTTCTGACTCACTGCCCACGAAGTATGGTGACTTTTTTGATGTGTTTGAAAAGAAGAATGCTGATCGATTACCTGAACATCGACACTACGACTGCCCAATCGATCTACAAGAGGGTGCCAACCCACCATTTGGCCCTATATATGGGTTGTCAGAGCCAGAGCTCGTAGCGCTCCGCACATATCTTGATGAGAACCTAAGAAATGGTTTCATCCAGCCCTCCAAGTCACCTGCAGGAGCCCCCATTTTGTTTGTCAAAAAGAAGGATGGTTCACTACGGCTATGCGTCGATTATCGAGGTCTCAATAGAATCACGATACGCAACCGCTATCCTTTACCATTAATCCCTGAACTCTTGGATCGCCTCCGAACTG
>CAKZGI010000111.1 GCA_936914905.1 uncultured Trichormus sp.
TACCACCGGAATGGATGTCTATAACAGACCCTATAATGTCTGATGCCATTGCAGAACATTCAATATGCCATCCTGGTCGTCCATTGCCCCATGGAGAGGACCAAGACGGTTCTCCAGCCTTACTTGCCTACAGGAAATTCGAATTTTACTTCAGATTGGACACTTCGTTGCACACGGTCATGTGTATTCATGGATTAGTGCATCCACCAAATAGAGTAATACCTTCCAAAGAGCAAAATCAATACTGTTCTTCTTTTCCTTTGTTAGAAAATCCGATTCACTTTCAGAAGCTAAACCTAAACTGCCAACAGCCCAGGGTTGAAGCTTTCCATAAGTGTGACCAGCATCCCTGGAGTACAAGTACAAAAAAACAAAGGAATTCTATGATCACAGATCATAAGCCATAAATTTATTACTTGGAAATAATTTCTACAGTATCTTTTTTCTGATGAAAAGAGCATCGATATATAAAGAATTAGGTAAAAATAATGCATGTAAAATCAGCAAAAACTTGAATTCATTTCTTCTATATTTTTTGCTTATTACAAATCTTGACTCAGAATACATAAAAACTTACATAAATGCTTTTGTGTCAAAATAGACACTGCTACTTGCAGCATATGCGAAACCTCTTTCAATGATTTTCTCAATGTAATGGATGATGATATCTATATACCTGAGATAGAAAACAAATTATGAGAGATTAACATTCAATGCCCCAAATTTAAAGTCATATTATGAAACATATAAATATTGACACTTACTCAGTCACTCTTGTAAGCACATCTGGCGGCTTAACCCCCAGAACTTGCATGTCATCAAAAAAGTCCTTCTCATATCTGTAGTCATTGTTGATAGCAACTACTTTATAATGCATTGTGCGAATAGAGTTTTCAAAATAAGAACTTTAGCAAAGCATTCACCCACTCGGTATCAACAAGATCTTCTAATGGTACTTAAAAACATCACAATGTGAAATAACAAATATTACACAGTTGTTTTGTGCTTTCTAAAAAGCATTCACCGTTTGCAAAACATGCATATAAAACCACAGAAATTGAAAGATAGAAATAAGTACTAACTTGGCTGCGTGTGCCCGAAATATAGCCAAATCAGTTACTTCAGCTTTTTTTAGGTCATCAAGGTGTGATGCAAGAACATCAGCAACACCTCCATCAAGCAGCTTATGAATTTTTTCTTTCTTATCAAGGTCGGAAATATCGTTTATGGCAACAAGTGGTAGCAGTGCATCTGAAGCAAAAGATTGATATAATTTTTCTAGTTTCAACTCCTCTTGTTTCAGTTTCTGCAAACCAGGTAAGTACCAAGTGTGAAATCACAAGATAAGATAATCTACAGAGAGAGCAACAACATATTTATAGAGCCACATATGAAAACAGCATATATTAAAATTAAGGAGCATAAAATAAGATATTTACAGAGAGACCAATAACCATATTTATATAACCACATACCAAAATAGCATATATTAAGATTAAGGAGCATAACATCTAGAGAACTCAGAAAATGATATTCAGTAGAGCAATGTCAATAATATCCAAAGACTTGCAGCAGATAGCATCTGTCACATCATAAAACCTTGGAAATTGATAGGTGACAGGAGATCAAACTTTACATAACAAGGGACTGTATTTGCAGACAATTATCTTATTCACATGACTAACATAGAAGGGCCCTGATCGATATATAAAGATATCGAAGAATTGCAAAAAAAAGTTATAGCCAAAAACTCACATCTTCTAGTTCCTGGCGTTGCTTGTTTGAAACAGCCTTTGAAAGTTCATATTGAGCCCCCTCTACCTGTACACTAATAAGCAGTTATTAAATTAACAATTATGCAAAAGACAATCAGTATCTGGATACCTTTGCTCCTTGCTTGCGCAGCTCTTTATCAAAAGCAAGCTCAATTTGTTTCAGTACCTGCATATACAGAATGTTAAATCAGTGTTTTCTAACCACCAAAGTGGCAGTAGAATGGAATATTGAACATCATACACAAATGTATATAGATAAATAATGCTGAAACTGAAAAAAAAACCATTAATCAAATGCTCTACCCAGGCAACTCAGATTTTACTAGAAAATAAAGCAAAATCCAAATCACTGAGGATTGTAATATTTTGTGTACCTACAGACTAAAGTTGAATATAGATTTTACAGAAACAAGTGGAATCTATGTCACATATGCAAGCTGGTATACCTAGAGCATCACTCCACCAGAAAAGACCACCTATTTGAGAAGATTTTAGTGTAAGGGAATATCATATAGTTAACAGAGCTCAGGTCGTTCCAGCACTCATTATGGATGTACCATTCAGATCAAGAATCAACAAAAAATGAAGTCAAATTCTAGCCCTGAATCTTTCGACACCTATTGAAAGTGGTTTGTCCATTGAATATAACCATTCTCTAAAGCATAATTTTAATTCCATAAAATGATTGCCAATATCAAATGATATGTCAAACCAAGAGTTTGAGCTTAATGACTTCAAAAAGCAGGAAAACTCAAAGTAATGCAAAAGGGTACGGGAAACAGTTATCATGGTAATAGAATAGAAACTAATGGCATGCATACGAACATGAGAATAATGCATCAAGCATTAACCTGTGGTGTACACATCTCAAGAACTATGAAATTACATGAATAGGCATGTAAAATATACGTACTCCATACCCTCATAATAAATACCAGAGGTAAACCTAAAATCATTAATAATAAACATATGAACTCTTCACCATTTCATCAAATAAGTGTTATTATTATATCACTAAGAACCTTAAAATTACGATATTACTCGGTACACATACCAAAAGGGATAAGTAGTATAGCAAAATTGAAAAAGGAAGACAACGTTTTAAAAGATGGGAAGGCTCGAGTAAGATGCCAAATGTAGATTTTATTTGCGCAAAATGTTGTGTTTATGACTGCTTAATCATGTAAAGTAAGTGAAAATATAAACCTGATCTATCATCTGAACTAGTGTTAAGCGTTTGAATTGGATAAATACAAACCTCGTTTGGGTCTTCAGCTGCGTTCATAAATTCCCCCAGCAAGTGGTTTCGCCGTGCTCGGAAAATGATCTTATCATCCACATCAGTGATGTTCATCACATAAAGCACATGGTAATTGAAGTAGCTCTGTAAAGTGCACCAGAATGCTTCAACAACTGAATGTGGAAAACCCATTGCTTTCCTAAAAGATCAACTTACATGGTACTCAAATCTATTACCTCTAACACCCTCCGAATAATGTCAAAGGTTAGGTAGTTTCTTGCATGACCAACATGAGATGCATCGTATACTGTGGGACCGCAAATATACCAAGTGACTGCAACCAAAGCACATGACTGTTTCTAACAAGAAATTTTGTATCAAATAGTTTCACAAAAATGGGAGTGCTAGTTTAATCCACCCCTAATTTTGCATCTAACAATATACCTAGTAGTATACTAAGCACAAACAACCACACCCATGAAAATTTCACCTAAAACTTCTTAAATGTTTTTAGCTAAAATGCATTAGCTGATTGCTTTTAGTTTTCAATAGCCAAACCCGGGTTGATAAGTTCGATTTATAGATACATTGTCAATGTTAAGGAAGAAAACTGAACAGCCAAAACAGACATCCGTCTTTAAGAGCAAGAGCAGCATATGATTACGTTTCAAACTATAAAGGTAGGATTTATTTTCAAAATCCTTTAGGACAAGAAGTCTCCCATCATCGTTTGCTTTGATCACCATATACTTGATAGGGAATCACATTCCTCATCAGTTTCCACTCCATGTCATGTCACGAGGGACATATATGCTGCCATATCCACCAAAGGCATCATTTCCTAAATCACTGTCTTCTGGATAGCTTGTTGTTTCCTTTAAATTCAATATTATAAGGCACATATATATATGATCCAAATGACTTCATAAATGATGATTGATCTCTTCAAATAACGAGACCACAACGTAGACTAGAATGCCGCCACGTGGATGAATACCTACAAGATTTCTCTTCGTGTTCATAATTTCCAAAGAGTAATCAGCCATGCTATCTACACATCACATAAAGGTACCTGCGTCTTACTAAAATAGTGCATAAGATTAGCTCCCATTTTATTTCCGATGGTTCATAATATTATAAATTTGGTTCTTCATTAGACTCCCTAAAGCCAAAAAAACGTTATTGATGAGGGAGATGACACTGTTAGGGTTGTTTTCCCGAATTACAGCTCAAAAAATAGTGATGACACACTATCTGCGCAGAAATGTCATGATCAAAGTCTGTCTGACAACAAGAGAAACATTAATTTAGCGTAACAAAGGACATTTTATATGATTACTTTTAGATAGCACAGTTCTGGCCAATTTATATGCTCAAAAGAGAATGTAAAATTCGTTCCTTTTCTATTACTTTTCTATAACATAGCAGACCCTAAGTGAGAAGGATCAAACATTCGTTTGATGCTTCGAGAAAAGAAACAAAATTGAAGGAATTCTCTGAAGATGGTTAGCAGCGGAGTATTCTGATGCTTTTGCTTTCACGAGAAAGAAAAACGGAGAAGCAGAAAAAAGAAAGATAATAAAATAGAATACAGTGTATCGAGAGAGAGAGAGGGGAGGGAGAGATCAGCGTTGAAATTCTTATGATCTTACCTGCTGCAATGAAGCAATGGGTAGATAAGAAGCGCCTATCAAGGGGAACAAGGAGAAGAAGAAGAAGAAGAAGAAGAGCAATGTAATGTTGATCGTTCCTCCTCTCCCGCAGTAGAAGTCGAAGGAAAGAAAATTAGGAGCAAAGAAGTTCCCCCTAACAGCAAGAGTAAATATGAATTCCTCCCAATCACCATCGTCATTTGCTTCTTAGAAGAAGAAGAAGAAGAAAAGAATCTTGAGCAACATCCTCTTTAT
>CAKZGI010000112.1 GCA_936914905.1 uncultured Trichormus sp.
ATTCTGAGCGCTTCGGTCCCGGTTTCGGGGCCGTTCGTGCGACGGAGGATAGCTAAGCTACCGTGTACGTTCGGACAGACCCTGTTCAAGGATAGCGACGGTCACCTAATGCTTTAAAAAGCAGGAGGCTCATTTCCACCGAGGGCATATGCATGACATGTGCGCTTGAGGGAAACGACATCCTGGCAACCACCTGTGAAAGCAGAAGACGGGCTCAGCAGGGTCAGCAACCTTGTGTAGATCCTACGAGGGGAAACCCGTCAAATGTGGTTGCGAGCCACGGGGGGAGGGGCTGCGAAAGCAGTAGTAAGCTATGCGTGTTCAGCACACTCGCAAAGTCCTGCCAGGGGTAATGCTTGCATACCACCTCCAAACGGTCCAGACCTCGAGCTCTGCGGAGCTAGAGAGGGCGCGACTGAGACCCGGGCACAAGTCGGGGCGATAGGTTGGATGCTGGGATCGGCGAACCGGTCCGCCGGGGATCCCCTCTTGGCTACCAACTGTTCAAGGTGTAAGGCATTGTCTGTAGCGGGTGCAAGACCTACAAACGTTATACCAAGTTGACCCGTATATATGCCCGTGCCATATTATCCCTAAGTAAACCTTACTAATAATAATAAGGCACCCTTGATGGATCCGATCATGCAAGTGGTAGGAACTATGGAACCGTTGCTGGGAGAGGAAAAGTTGTAACCCTCATGATGATACGACCTATAGATAATTCGCTATGGATGCGGTATGCAGTCCCCACGCTATGCGACCCTGATCTTGAGCCTGGTCGAGGTTGGACACGCGAATTCCAGGAGTGCCCGGAAGGGACGGCCCGGGTAGTCGGCGGTGGGGAAATCACTGGAACGGCCTCATTGTCATTGCAACGTCTCGGGTTGGAGAGAGGTGGATCTCCGGCCTGTAGGGTACCCTCCAGGTCTCGCCCACATGGGCCTGGGGCCCCGGTAGCCATGGGAACTATCGGGAATGTGAGTGGGGCAGGGGTGTTAGACCGAGTCGGCTTATCTATCCGAGGGGGTCGGCGGGAGGGCCCCTCCCAAAACCGTCAGACCCCTTGTCGCTCGCGTAGAACGCAAGCGCTAGTCC
This sequence comes from uncultured Trichormus sp., assembly GCA_936914905.1. GTDB lineage: Bacteria > Cyanobacteriota > Cyanobacteriia > Cyanobacteriales > Nostocaceae > Trichormus_B. The sequence goes on from CAKZGI010000112.1 coordinate 1,096, forward strand.
GAGCCTCTAATGGCGTAGTCTGTGTGTTTGGCGCCGGTCACTTGACAGCGGCAGGTTTCTGGCAACAACTTGATAGATGCGGGGTAGCTACGTTAGGCATACTAAAAGTCCAACGTGTCACCTGTAGATTTACGCAAGTAATACGGTACGATATTTATACGCAAGGACCCGATGCAGCGAGAAAGGTTATGGAAAAATTAAGGGCTGAGAGAGGACTCAGCCGTTGGCACGTGAAACTGTCAGTCCCGTATAGTCAGCGCCGAAGAAGGACAACACCAGCAGATGGAGGACCGATGCGACCGGATACACGACACCATATATTTGCGACCCTGAATATTAACGGACTCAAGAGCAAGCGATCGGAGGTAGACTTGATATTACGTGAACGGAAATGGGGCATTCTTGGGCTCCAAGAGACCAAGATGTTTCAAGGCTGTTGGCCGGCTAGGTACCAAGGCTTCACCTCTTTCTCGGCGTTCGGGACCGACCAGCCGGGAGAGAGGGGGCTGGCGACGTTTGTAAATAAATCGTTTAGGGCATTCGAGCTCAACCACTCGAACCCATCCCACGTCTTTATCCAGTTTTTCCCCCCAGGACGGGGGGCCTGGATTCACGGCAACGTTTATATACCACACCGAGGCCTCCCGGAGGCCCGGTCTAAAGTATTAGAGACCCTACAACGCACAATCAGAACGCTATCGGATAAGCGACTCCCGATCATCATCGGGGGGGACTTTAACACGAAGACCCAGACCCTTAGGAAATGGATTCATAGACATTGCCCTGACTTCGAGATCCTGACGATCCGAGGCTCGGCACTCACCTTTCACAGTAAGGTAGGAAAAGGGAAGTCGGACATAGATCACTTTTTGGTGAATACGTTGGCAAAGGCAGAGTTAACACATGGCAAAGTGGAAAGGACCTGTGACGCAAGTGACCACTGGCCGGTCACATGTAAGCTACGTAAAATCGGAGACGGGCAGAATACCAATGAAGCGCAGCGACAAGTGGAACCCGCAGCCCCGAAGTTGGACGCGACACGATTGCAAAGAGTACGTCGAACCTTTCTCTCCCACAACTATTGGGAGGCTTTGGCAAATTTGAGCGACACTACGAGTACGGACGAGGCGTTCCACGCCTTTATAGACACCTCAAAAAAGATAGCAAGGGAGTCTGGGGTCATGTCGGTGCGACCACCACCACGCCCCAACTCCGGCCCTCGCATCTCCCCAAAGGCCAGACGCCTAATCAACAGGAGACGACAAGCGTGGGCAATAGTACGCAGAACAGACCCGAATTCACGACAAGGGAAGACGGCATGGGAAGAGTACCAAAAATTATCGGAACGAGCACAAGAGGCAGTTCGAGTGAGTGATTATAAGGCCCGTCAAAGGCTAGCGAAAAAGGGCTCTGAGCTCCTTCGAGATAAGCAAATGAAGAAATGGTGGCGGCACCAGCTATCGTTAACCGGTAATGGGAAGCACAATCGGGACAGTGCAGTTCAACCACTAATGGACCAGGACGGGAACTTGCAGACGGACACATGCAAGTTGCTACAGATTTGGGAAGCGCATTTCAAGAAAGTATTTCATGACGAATCAGGCACATCCAAGGACCCGACAGCTTGGATGGCAGCACGTCAAACACTTAAGGTTTGGCCACCAATGCCTGGACTGAATGATGACATCGGCTGGCAGGACGTTCATGCAGTTTGCAAAAGACTAAAACCACACAAGGCAGCAGGGGGCGACGGCTTACCCCCTGAATTTTTCAAGTTGCTTACAGCAGACAAAGGGGTGAAGGGCAACGAGAATTGCCCCAGTACGAGCATGGGGAAGGCATTCCTCCGAATTCTTAGGCTAATCTTCCAACGGGCACAGATCCCGGAGGAAGCTATGACAGCAGTACTAGTGGCCATCCCCAAGAAAGGGGACCTTACGAGTACAGACAACTATCGCGGTATTTCACTTATCAGCATCGCTATTAAGATCCTCACAAGCATTATCGTTCAAAAATTCCAAACGGAACTAGAATCCCGACGATTCTTTGACAAAGGACAGGCCGGATTTCGATCGCAACAAGAGTGTATGGGGCAAGTGGTGTGTCTCAAGGAAATCGTACTTCGACGAAAGGCAGCAAAGAAGCCAACGTACGTATGCTATATTGACTTTCAGAAAGCTTATGACATGGTTCCTCACGAGGCGCTATTCGCGAAACTTGAGGCAGCTGGTATGACAGGGACGGCATTGGAATTTATTAAGGCGCTCTACAACAAATCGCAAGTGCAAGTAAGGGTGGGGGAGGACATGACCCCACCTATCCAAGTACAGCGAGGGGTCCGGCAAGGTTGCCCGGGTTCCCCCTGCCTGTTTAACGTTTTTATCAATGACATTCTCGCAGATGGGGACATGAAAGGGGTAGATGTCCCAGGATTACTCGAACGCATTAAAGGTTTAATGTTCGCTGACGATTTGGCATTATTGGCAGATAGCCCGACTGAACTCCAGACGAGTTTGGATAAAACGACCGAATGGGCTAACAGATGGGGTATGAAGTTTGGTATCAAGAAGTGCATGGTGACGGCCTTCTTTGGGGACATGACGGAACTAAGGAAAATGACCTTCACGTTAGGGGGCGAGACGGTACCGATCGGTGACAGTTACAGATACCTTGGAATGCAGATTGATTCGGAATTTTCAGTTAAAAACATTATCGCTGACAGAGCAGAAAGAGGGCAGCGCAGCCTCTTCGCCAACTTACCACTCCTTGGGGCCAGGGCGCTCCCAATTTGGACCCGCATGACCGTCTTCAAATCTTGCGTGTACCCAGTCATCACATATGGTGCAGAAATTATGGGGGCATGGGATCAGAAACTCCTTCAAAAGCTGGAAACGATCGTGGCATCTGGACTTCGCATTATTGTAGGTAAACGGACCAAGTCCACACTAGTTGCAACATCTACGTTGCACAGGGAATTCAATATCCCCCCAGTATCGGCATATTGTGGGGGGCAACGGACGCGAGCATATGAGAAGTACGCAAAGGCAACAACGTGGGTAGGAGACTTAGTACGAAATGTACCTCCTAAGGCAAACGCAGTAAACGCTAAGTGGCTATGGACAACCCGGACGACCAAATGGCTTCGGAGATACCTACCTGGTACGGCGATGAAAGACACCCGTGAGGGGGTCTGGAGCAAGTGGGAAAAGCAACATATGGGAGTATCCATTCGGAACTATTTGGAACGCAACGTGGGTAGGACAAGGGGTTACCTGCTTGAGTGTGATAGGAGTTGCACACCCAACAGGAGAGCGGAGACTCTCCTTTTGTTAGCACGGATAGGGGGACTTTACCTTGCGGATAGATCACTCGGGCCAGCCAAAAAGATATGCCCATTGTGTCAGGGGACGGAGGAAGGGTCCTCCCTAGCACACCTCTTCGTATGCTGCGAGGAGGTCAACACCGAGCGCACTAAGCACTTGGCTGGTCTATTCCACATAGTTAGAGAACTTCTCCCGACGGGCTCCGATTTAGAAATGTCAGTTGTTCTCCTTGGTGGGGAGGTTGGCGGTAAAGGGCTATCTGAATGGGTAGCTCTGGCTCCGCACTCTAGGATGGACAGAGCTGGCCACGTGCCGGTGATGTCCTTCCTCGGTGAGACAATCCCTCGTTACTGCAAGGCTCTTCTCGCTAGACGGAATGGGTAATGTCCTTGCCCACGGTCAAGGGCAGAACTCGATCTGCCTAGAGCTAAGAGCCCACAATAATGAGGAGGCGTTAATCACCGCCGTGGAAACGGTGAAGCAATCCCCGG
>CAKZGI010000113.1 GCA_936914905.1 uncultured Trichormus sp.
GGAATTACACCCATCAACCAGAGTTACAGGTTATTTAATCCACTATCCTTACCAAGTGTTGCGAGAAATGAAACCCTCGGAAGTGGTAGAAGCTATTATTAAAAGCGGGTTAAGGGTACGGGCTGGTGCTGCTGATCCCACGGGTTTAAAATGGGGAACGGTCGCAAAATCTAAGGGTGAGAAAAAGTTTGTCATCTGTAATGCTGATGAAGGTGATCCTGGGGCCTTTATGGATCGCAGTGTGTTAGAAACTGATCCTCATAGAGTTTTGGAAGGTATGGCGATCGCAGCTTATGTGATCGGTGCAAGTGAAGGTTACATTTATGTTAGGGCAGAATATCCCGTATCCGTCCAGCCCAACCTCTAGGACTCCTGGGTACAAATATCTTTGAATCACCCTTCGATTTTAAAGTCGAAATCCCCACCGGTGCCGGTGCTGATGTATACGCTGAAGAAACGGCTTTAATGGCTTCTCTTGAACCTAAACGCGATGTACCTCATCCCGGTCCATCTTACCCGACTGAGTCTGGTTGATGGGGCTATCCGAAGTTAATTAACAACGTGGAAACCTTTGCCAATATTTCGCCAATTATTCGTAAAGGAGGGGATTGGTTTGCTAGTATTCGGTACGGAAAAAAGCAAGGGAACTAAGGTTTTCGCACTAGCTGGCAAAATCCGCAACACTGGTTTAATTGAAGTACCAATGGGAACAACTTTACAAAAAATTGTAGCGGAAATGGGTGGTGCTGTTCCTGATGGTGGTATTGCTAAAGCAGTACAAACAGGCAGCCCTTCTGGGGGATGTATACCTGCATCGGCGTTTGCTACACTTGTAGATTATGAATCCTTGACTGCATTAGGTTCAATGATGGGTTCTGGTGGGATGATTGTCATGGATCAAACCACAAACATTGTAGATGTGGCGAGGTTCTTTATGGAATTTTGCATGGATGAATCCTGCGGTAAATGTATTCCCTGTCGCGTAGGAACTCTGCAGTTACATGATTTACTCACCAAGATTAGTAAAGGAGAAGCCTCTAAAGCTAATTTAGAACTGTTAGAAGAACTGTGCGATATGCTGAAATACACTAGTTTATGTGGTTTAGGTAAGTCTGCACCAAATCCTGTTTTTAGCACTTTACGATATTTTCGAGATGAGTATTTGGCATTAGTCATTAGTCATTAGTTGGGTATTTACCAATCACCAATCACCAATCACCCTTATGTCTGTAAAAACTTTAACTATCAATGCTGAATTAGTTAGCGCCCCTGAGAATGAAACTCTGTTATAAGCAGCATAAGAAGGGGGTGTACATATTCCTACATTATGTAATTTAGATGGTCTGTGAAATGTGGGGGCTTGTCGTTTATGTCTAGTGGAAATTGCCGGAAGTAATAAATTGCAGCCTGCGTGTGTGACGAAGGTTGCTGAAGGAATGGAGGTGAATACTCATAGCGATCGCCTACAAAAATACCGTCGCAAAATTATTGGAATCTCATTTGCAGAAGGCAATTATATCTATTCTGTTTGTGTTGCTAATAGTAACTGTGAATTACACGATTTGGCAATAGAAATGGGTATGGATCATGTGCGGCTAGAATATAAATTTCCCAACCGTACTGTTGATAATTCTCATGATCATTTCGGCATTGATCACAATCGCTGTGTGCTTTGTACTCGCTGCGTTCGCGTTTGTGATGAAATCGAAGGCGCACATACTTGGGATATGGCGGGAAGAGGGACAAAATCTCAGGTAATTACCGATTTAAATCAACCTTGGGGAAGTTCTCAGACTTTTACTTCTTGTGGTAAATGCGTTAATGCTTGTCCCACAGGTGCAATTTTCTATCAAGGTTCAAGTGTCGGTGAAATGAAACATGACCGCAGTAAAATTGACTTCTTAGTAAATCCTAGGGAGAAAAAACAATGGAATTTTTAACTGTTAATTCTTGGATTGATTACTAGCTGATTTTAGGAGCGAGATTTGATGTTATTTCAAATTGGGAAAATATGCCGTTTTTATCAATATTGTTATTGATAACATCTATATTCCTGAGTTTAGGAAGTTCATCTCCAAGAGTGCCATTGCTGTTGTCACACAAATTGAAGAAACATCAGGAGAAGTTCTTTATTGCTCGCAAGTAAAATTAGATGATCAATTAGGAAAAGTTTGGCAAGTTGTTTTATTTACACAAACCTATCCTCATCAAACATCTAACATCAATCTTTGCTTAGTTAGTTTTCCTGGTTCTGCCGAATTAATTCACCCCGAACCATTAAGAATTACTTCCACCACAGGCAAACTTTGGAATGCTGCTGATATCTTTTTAGATGAAGCACCAACCCCTACAATTGGACAATATTATTTCACTGAAATTTTATCCCAATTACCTCTATAATCTTTAACTTTATCTATACATTTACCTGGTAAAAAGTTCATTAATATCTCAGTTACTGCTCATGTTATGAATGAATGGTAATCATTAATTACAAATAACAACTGATAAGGCAAAAAAATGACGAAACTGCAATTAGCAAAGGTATGGTTACGTGGCTGTTCTGGCTGTCATATGTCTTTCCTTGATTTAGACAAATTGTTAATATATTTAGCCGCCCAAGTTGATTTAGTTGATAGTCCAATTGCTGACATTAAAGCATATCCAGAAGGTGTAGATATAGTTTTAGTAGAAGGTGAAATCGCTAATGAAGAATATTTAGAATTAATCCACATCATAATTATTTCCTTTGGAGATTGTGGTGTCACTGGTCACGTCACCACCATGCTTAACCCCTTTATTAGTACAAATATCAGCCTCTAATTAGCTTATATTGAAGGTGCAGATGTGAACCGAAAAATTCCCCATGCACCGGGTATATTTCCACCCTTACGTGATAAAGTTGTACCCGTCCATTATATCGTCCCAGTTGATATTTACTTACCCGGTTGTCCTCATTCAGTATCAAGAATTCGCGCTGTACTAGAACCACTAATAAAAGGATAAATACCCCAAATAGAAGGACCACAAATAATTAAATATGGGTAGTTTATTTTGATTTTAACTTTTAATTATTTACGAGGTAAGTGATGTTCACATCAGCAGATATCATCTCAAAAGATATCGCCAAAATTCGCACTTCTTCAACCGTATCGTAAGCAATAAAATTAATGAAAGCAAGAGATTGGCATGCTTTAGTTGTAGATCGTCTTCATCCACAAGATGCCTATGGAATTGTGACTGAAAGTGATTTTGTTTATAAAGTCATAGTTTATGGAAAAGATCCAAATAAAGTCCGTGTTTATGAAAACATGACTAAACCTTGTATTGTTGTGAATCCCGAACTTACTTTAGAATATGTAGCCCGATTATTTGCTGATCATCATTTGCGTCGTACGCCTGTAATTAGTGGTGATTTATTAGGAATTATTTCCCTCACAGATATTTTAGCTAGCAGTAGTTATTTAGAATAACCCTGTACAATTCTATTAAAACAGGAATTACAAGATGAAATTAAAAAGCCCGTATTATTTGTACCGGAAAAGGAGTTAATTCTCCTAAATTCTCAGGAGCTTGGGATGTAGTCGAAGAAATATAAGCAATTCCTCACCAACTGGCTAAGAAACCCCTAAAAACCGCTTTTGAAGAATACTGTTATGAGTATCCAGAAGCCTAAGAAGCAAGGGTTTATGATTTATAATTCGTCATCCGTGATTCGTAATTCTGGATTGAGAAAATAGTAATTCCTAGTCCTAAGTCTTTATATGAAGAGAATTGTTATTGATCCGGTTACTCGCATTGAAGGACACGCGAAAAAAGGACACGCGAAAATTCGCATCTATTTGGATGATGATGGTAAAGTTAATGATACGGGTTTTCATGTGAGAGGATTTCGTGGATTTGAAAAATCCTGTGTAGGTCGTCCTTTCCCGGAAATGCCAGGAATTACAGCCAGAATTTGCGGTATTTGTCCAGTCAGTTATTTATAGCATCAGCAAAAACAGGCGATCGCATTCTGGCTGTAACTATCCCCAAAGCAGCCACAAAATTACGCTGTTTAATGACTTTGGGGCAAATTGTTCAATCTCATGTGTTAAGTTTCTTCCATCTTAGCGCCCCAGATTTCCTGTTAGGAATGGATAGCGAACCAGCTAACCGCAATGTCTTTGCTTTAATAGCCGCAGATCCAGAATTAGCTAGAGGTGGAATTCGTCTCCGTCAATTTGGACAAGAAATCATTGAATTATTAGGAGGTAAAAAAATCCATCCTTCTTGGGCTGTTCCTGGTGGAGTCAGTAATCCTTTAAGTTTAGAAAACCGCACCCAAATTTAACAACGAATACCTGAAGCTAAAGGCACTATAGTTAGTGTGATAACTTTGTTTGAAACCCTGTTAAAAACCTACGAGAAAGAAGCAAAAACCTTTGGTAATTTCCCCAATTTATTTATGTGGTTAGTAAGTCCTGAAGGTTTATGGGAAACCTACGACGGACATATTCGTTTTGTTGATAGTGCTGCTAAGATAGTTGCTGATAAACTCGACGCTGCTAATTATCATGTCATTATCATGAATTGATCGGCGAAGCAGTGCAACCAGACTCTTACTTAAAATCAACTTACTATCGTCCTTATGTTTCAGAAATTGGTTAATTATAAAATAGGTATTTTTGGCATTAGCCTGAAACAGCTGACTGCTGATAGCTGAATGATTACACTTGCAATAATCCAGAATCATAATTTTTTATATCTATAGGACTTACACATTGAGAAAGTATCAAAATAGTGTAGTCCTAAAAAATGTCATCTACTTAGCAGGTATCGGAGAATTAGAGAAATAACCAAACCT
>CAKZGI010000114.1 GCA_936914905.1 uncultured Trichormus sp.
TTCCTTGGCTCTGTCCTAATCTTAACACTATGGAAAGCCAGACACAGACTCCTTTATAAATTTTTGGACGTCTCTTTTGTAACCTCCATTAAAGTCTATTCAAGAGATCAGGTCACTGGCTACCCTTCCCCAACTAGATTTATTTAACTTTCGTCGAGTTGCTTGGTGAAAACAAGTTGTAGTCGCAATCACTTAGTATATCACACCCCAACTTTCCCATATTTTTACTACCCACACCGAAGACGTATCTATTATTACAGTTAAAGTTCACAGTTTTTTTGTTCAGGACTCTATTAGAAATTCTCTATTAGAATTTCAGTCTTTTATTCCCTGTATTGGCATGACCACTTTAATTTTAAACGCAGTTTGACATGAAAATGAACAGGCAAAAACTGATCTATGTTTAGCAAATACTAAATTAACTACAGAAATTCGCACCCAAACGACAAATAATGTAGTCCAGTATTTAGATCACAATTTATCTGCCCCTGTTTTAATTAATCGTATTAACGCTGACGCCTTTCGTTAAAGACTTTACTGAAAACTAAACAAGAACCTCTTGCTACTCCAGTTCAGTTAAAAATTCTCCTTGCCGAAGATAATAAAATTAATCGGAAAGTGGTAATTTTGATACTTAAACAACTTTGCTATCTTGGCGATATTGCTAATAAGGGCTTGGAAGCATTAGAAATGTTATAATCTTAAGATTAAGATGTAATTTTAATGGATATGCAGATGCCAGTAATCGATAGTGTCACAGCTACAAAAATGATTCGTCTATCTAACAAACCTCAGCCTTGGATTTATAGCTTTAACAACTAATGCTTTGGATGAAGATCGTCAAACTTGCTTTGATGCAGGAATTAATGATTTTATTAATAAACCAATTGCGTTTCCAGAGATTACCTGCGCTATTTCAGAATATTTGCAAAACCATAGTTAAATATTCCCTATTCTAAATATTCTCTATTCCCTGTTCTCGGTTACAGATTTTTAATTTTTATGCCAATCTATGTTTATTGGGGTGACGATGATTTTGCTATTGAAAAAGCTGTGGCAGTTTTGCGCGATCGCATTCTCGATCCTCTATGGACAAGTTTTAATTATACTGCTTTCCCCCCAGATCAACCTGATGCTGTGATTCAGGCTTTAAATCAAGCCATGACACCGGCTTTCGGTGCTGGTGGACGTTTAGCATGGTTAATCAATTCTACCCTGTGCCAGCAGTGTCCAGACGATATGTTATCAGAATTACGACGTACTCTACCCGTAATTCCCGAGGACTCGTATTTATTGCTTACTAGTCGTAATAAACCGAATGAACGCCTCAAAGCCACAAAATTCCTGAAAGAATTTGCCCAGTTCCGTGAGTTTTCACTTGTTCCACCATGGAAAACGGAGTTATTGCTACAAGCTGTAAATCAAGCTGCTCAAACTGTCGGTGTAAAATTAACTGCTCCGACTGCGGAACTGCTCGCACAATCTATTGGTAACGATACACGGCTTCTCTACAATGAAATGGAGAAATTACGGCTTTACATACAAGGTAGTAACAAAATCTTAGATGTAAAAACAGTAACTCAATTAGTCAGGAATACTACCCAAAATACTTTACAATTAGCAGCAGCTATTAGAACTGGAGACACAGGCAAAGCTTTAGGTATTTTAGGGGATCTAATTAATGCTGCTGAACCGGGGTTACGGATTGTTGCCACTTTAATTGGTCAGTTTCGCACCTGGTTATGGGTAAAGATTATGATGGAAGAAGGAGAGTGCAATCCCCAAGCAATCACTCAAGGTGCAGAAATCAGTAATCCTAAGCGCATCTACTTTTTGCAGCAAGAAATCCAATCTCTTTCTGTACAGCAGCTCATTTCTTCTTTACCTCTATTGCTGGAATTAGAAGTTAGCCTTAAACAAGGAGCCTCAGAAACATCAATACTTCAAACAAAGGTCATCGAACTCTGTCAAGTATACCAGAGAAGGTAAATTCGTAAATCTTTGTTCTTGCCCAATAGCCAATACCCTTGATGAAAATTTCGTTGATTTCAATTTTAGTGGAACTTCTTACTCCTAAAGTAATTCAAATTCATTATCATACCTCTACTATTGTTCTGTGTCATCTATCCTATGTGGGAAAATTTCCTTGTCATTTTCCGAAACCGAATTGAGCCAATACTGTCTCAGTCCTTGGCATTTGCAACTCTCACCACTGCGAGTTTAATTTTCACGACTTTGTCGTTGAGTTTCAAAACTGATGCTCAAACCTTGACAGTTAATAATACAGAAGTTACTAACTATGCTCAATCTGTCTTAGGAATGGAACCAAAACGGCAGCAAGCTTTTGAGGAAATAAAGAAACTGATTGGTGGGAAAGAAATTCCTAAAATTGTTTGTAATGACCCCAAAAGTATGAGTTCACTACCAAATAAAGCTAAGGATATAGCAGTTGAATATTGTAACCATTCTCAGAAAATAGTTGAAGACCATGGTTTGAGTATTGACAGGTTCAATCAGATTACTCTGGAAATCCAAAATAACAATGCGCTGAAAAAGGAAGTTTATGATACATTATTAAGAATACAGAATGGACCTAAACCTAAGTTTGGTACGCCTAATGCTCGTTAACTATTACAGGCTTTGTAAATTACTCTATGAATTTCATTCAGGAGTTTACGGGCAAAATAATATCTCAATAGTTCTGATTTAAGAACCTGGAATTAGTTAAGTTGTTTGGGGGAAGAGTCAAGGGTAAAATTTGCTGTTGCCTTTTCTTCCACCCATTCACAAATAATATTACAGAAATTTTTTGGTAAAATCCTTCTAGGATATTCTTTATATATAAAATATATCAATAGATATTATCATTAACCTCCTTTTACTCGGAAAAATCCTATTATTAGTGATTGATCTATTGGCAGATATAAAATTTAATACAGTCAAATTAGCAGGAAAAAATGCCATCCAATTTGGATATAGTGGGTTGTATGAACATAAACACATACCTGTAGTTAATCCTAGTACTTCTCAAATTATTGTTGTCAAAATATCTCAAATTAGTTCTAGTAACAATGATGCTGGATACCACAGAGCTTATGAACAGATTTTGAAATCTTTAACATTTAATTGATAATAGGTATTGAGGATTGGGCATTGGAAAGTAGAGGCGAAAATCACCAAGTAAATATCCCTTACGAAAGCTGTAGGCTCTATTACAAATTACGAATTATTGCATTCTATCAAGTGTTCGATATTGAATTGCTTCGGCTACATATTGGGGTTTGAGATTTTCGTCACCTGCTAAATTTGCTATTGTGCGTGATACTTTGAAAATGCGATCACTCACTCTTGCAGATAAACCTAACTTCCTAATTGCTGCTTCTAATAAATTCTGACTAGTATGATCTAACTTACACCATTTGTGAAGATGACGACTTTGCATTTGAGCACTACGACGCAGATTTACTTCTGATTGAAACCGACTTGTAGCAATATCCCGCGCTTTCTGCACTCTTGCCCTCACAGATTTAGACGTTTCTCCCGTTGATGCTTGGGTAATTTCTTCCGATTTTAAGGGATTTACTGCTACCTGTAAATCAATTGTATCCATTAAAGGACCCGATAATTTTGCCCACTATTCTTCTCTTGCTCTAGGTGAACAAGTACATCCTTAAATTGTATCGCCCTAATAACCATAGGGATAGGGATTTATACTGGCTACTAAAGTAAATTGTGCAGGAAACACAACAGATTGACGAGTACGATAAATACTGACATAACCATCTTCTAAAGATTGACAGTCGTAAACAGCCTACTATATCTGTTCACTTATTCATTGAAGGTGAGTATCAATTAACGCAGTTTAGAGATGATGAAAAGATAATATCACAAACCTTTCCAGATTTGAATTTGACTGCTCGATAAATTCCTAAAGCTGGCAATAGCTGATAAATATTTATCTTTACGTATAACTTGATTCTCAATTCACTCTTTGAGTAATTAATGATTACAAGTTTTCCATTACGAGTCTCAACTCCTCTAAACTCTCAACTCTGAGAGTCGAGCATTGAATTGTTTTTAATGTCTCAAAGTCAGATATTTCTGAAATTTTTGGCATTAAATTTAATCCTTCATTACCAAATTTAACTTCTCAGGATAACTCAATACTTGAGAACATATCTTCTCTCTGTCCCTTTTGCAATATTTCCTGATACCAAGGTGATTCGCGTAAAAATGTCATATCCCACCTGATAATTTCTTGAACTAAGTAACTATCTAATACAAAGGTCGCGAAAAGAGCGAGAACCGTTTCTAATTGGCTTAGTTGTTCATCTACTTACAATAAATCCAATGCTTCCCGAATTATAGATTCATCTTCACCACCTTTGAGAATTGGCACAAAAGGCAGTAAGGACGGTAAAGGTTGTTCTAAGGCTTTAACATCTACTACCCAAAGGTTAATTACTCGGTAATCTTGACGAACTTCTAAACCAGCAAGATTTGACTCATATTGTGTTGGTATTTCTGCTTCACCTGTTTTCACAATGTTAATGAGTACAGGGTTAATGAGTACAGGATATGTTGGTAACTTATACTTTTCCTCAGCCCAGCCAATTCTGAGTATGCACGCATTCGACGTGGCATTTCTGGTTCATACCGCAATTGCAATTCATTGAGAACTAGAAATTTTCCGTACTCTTGACTTTCTACGCGGATAAGTACATCACTTTCTCGACTAATCCACTGAAACTTAGAACTGAGAATTTCTCCAGCAACCACATCACGGATTTGCTTAAGCAAGGTGGATTAAATTAAGGTGTAAGAGTGCCAATAATATCTATACACCAGAAGGGTAGATGGAGAACTG
>CAKZGI010000115.1 GCA_936914905.1 uncultured Trichormus sp.
TGAAACTGATCACCAACCTTTACTAGCTCTCTTGTAGAAGAAAACATCCACCAGGCCGCCTATTACGGTGGGCACTTGCACTGTAAGAATATTAGTTTACTTTAGCCTATCAAAAAGGTACAAAAAACATTCTAGCCGATGGTCTATCTAGGATAGAGACACAAGCCACACAAGTTACGAATCAAATATTTCATTTTGCATTATCAGCTCAGCAGATGGCAAACTTACAACAACAAGACCCACAGATCTGTAACATTATTCTTCGACTCCGGAGCGCAAATGCCCCTCAAACCCATCAGCAATACATGCTCCAAGACAACATCCTGCATTTTCTAGACAGAGCACTGATAACCCTCGGATCTTTGTGCCTCAACAAGTACGTCAATCCTACCTTGACTTCTATCACGGTCATTCACTGTCAGGGCATTTGGATTTCCACAAGATTTGGTCAAAAATCATGCATCTGTATTATTGGCCAGCAATGCGTCATGATGTCTCCACATTTCTCCAACAATGTACCACCTGCCAGAGAATCAAGACACCTCCAAGAAATGTAGGACAATTATCACCCATAAAAGTCACCGAACCTTTCGAATTAGTAGGCTGGGATTTAATGGGACCTTTTCCCATATCCAAATCAAGAAATAAATACATATTCGTATTAATAGAATACCTGACACGATGGGTCGAAGCGGTAGCGGTGCCCGATACAACAACTAAAACAATCGCGAAAGCTCTCCTTGACAATTTGATTTTCCACCACAGTTGTCCTCAACAGCTTCTGTCAGATCAAGGTCCACAATTCCGTAGCGAGGTACTTCAACTTCTAGCACAAAGTTTGGGGGTAGCACAACTATTCACTTCCCCATATCATCCACAGACAAATGGGCTCACCGAACGAATGAACCGCACCATTAAACAAATTATTTCAGCTTTTGTGGATCTGTTGCATACAAACTAGGACGAAATACTATCCTTCACAGTGTATGCATACAACACTTCCGCCCAAGCCTCCACTCGCATGAGTCCCTTTCAAGCCCTATATGGTCGCGACCCAAAACTACCTCCCAATTTGCGCCTCTCATCAATATCCTCAACAAGTCAAGACATTCTTGAGTGGTTGTTATCCATTTGAGATAAACTCTGTCTCCTGCGAAATGCCGCCCAATGCAACCTATCCCTCGCTCAGCAACGACGGAACCATGTCATCTATGAACACGGCGATTTGGTCCAAATATACTACCCGATTTGTAGAAAGGGTCTCAACGAATGTCTAATTCCCTCACTTAGCAGTGTCAGAAGAAGAACTACGACCAAGGACGACACCAGGTCACCTATGAATGCGGTGATTTGGTCCAAGTATACTATCCAATCCGTCGAAAGGGCCTCAGCGAATCTCTAATTCACCACTGGATAGGACCATATCAAATACTAGAACGAATCAAGAGCAACACATACCTATTGGAGCGGCTCGACACAAAATCACGAACCTCGGTGCATACCATCCACATGAAGAAGCATTTCCCTATGCCTTTCCCTCCTGCCAGCCTGACACAGACACTAGATAGGACAGCCACCATGGAAGCCTCCCCCTCCTCACCCCCGCCTGCGGACTTACGATAGTCAGACCTTGCGGGGATAACTGATGACCTCACGTTCTAGTCAAACACAATAGAGTCAGCCCCTCATACTTTTTCTCCCGAAGGGGGAGGTGTGGAATAAACCTTTTCCACTATTAGGTTAGGCCTAGATTAGTTAGGCTCAGTACCAAACCCATGCCAAATCTTGATGTAATCTAGACCTAACTAACCCCAACTGATTCTTGATGTAACCTGACCGAACAATATAAATAAAGGCCCTGCCAACATGATAAGGCAAACATAGCCAGAAACTGCTTCTAGTCTCAAATCTTCTCTATACACTACATTGGTGGGGAATCCGGGTACCCTTCCGCTGCCTCAACAGTCACCATGAATCAAGAATCACCCATCCATACTGCGACGTTTTCTCCTTACAACACCGCCACCTACATGGACTCTGAATTTCAAACACCATCTGCACCAACAGTAACACCACAAGCTACCCAAATCGATAATCTTTTTCATGCAGTCTCCAATATCCTGCTTCAAGTAAACCACACAAATCAAGCTTTACTTGGGTACTTATCAAATTCTACCCCTACAAAAAACCTCCCAGACCCTAAAATCAGGCCAAAATCAGTTAGCGGTCTCCCTACGGAAGATATCCTTACATGGATATATCATTTTGAGAATGTGGCTGCCTATATTAGTGGCATGATCAAAGGAAGGCTCCAAAGGCTAGCACCTTGGTCGACAATATAGCTGCAACATGGTTCATCCAGCAACCTACAGAAAACAAGTAAGATCAGAATCTTTTTTTTTCGTAATGACGTTACCCTAGTGTCAAGTCAGTTGAACATCTGATTTTGTGATTCTGCAAAAAAGACGCAAAGTCTCAAATTTGCAATCCGATACAACCAGCGTGTTCGTGTCGTTGCAAGGAAGCCATAAAGCTTCAAAGCTCCATGATCCGACACATGGAGAGCAAGTTACGACAGTTTCCACGCATCCTACAGAGAAAACTGTCTAACCATTGCATTTACGATTAAATCGTGAAGTTCACGATTAAATTCACATAAAATTGCTAGTCCTACTCTACTAATAGTTACGTAAACGCTTCGACAGGACTCACGATTTGTGTCTACCACGGTCAGAGGCCGCTCC
>CAKZGI010000116.1 GCA_936914905.1 uncultured Trichormus sp.
TCCGAGGTTTAGAGCGGGCCTAACAAAGGCAGTGCAACCAGCACCAGCGACGGAAGTACATGTAGCGAGTGTGGAAATAGGCTCCAATGTCATTGACCCACACTGCCCGGGAGTGAACTTTTTGGTCCACAGAAAGAAGATTACTGGAGCATTAATCGACGGAGGCTCCGGAGTGAATGTGATCACAGCGTAGACCTGCCAGACGTTGGGGCTCACGGAATGGCCCAAATGCCCTTTCTGGCTGCGAATGGCAGATAGAAGCTCAGTAAAACCAGAAGGCCTGCTGCAAAACCTTCCAATCATGATCGAAGGCTACTCGTTCGAAATCTCAGCAGTTTTCCTGAAAGTATCGGAGCCAGCACCATACACAGTCTTGTTAGGGTGACCGTCGCTAGGGACTGCCAGAATCAAGCAGAACTGGTCGCGGAACGTCATGACCTTCCGGAGGGGAGGGAAGAAAATCAAAGTCCGGACGACGCAGGCAATGGTCCCAGCAAGCCCACTAGTACCAGTGTGTGCGGAAAGTGTCAACATGCTGGAGGGCCTGACAGAAGAAGAGGCGGAGAGGTACTTCTCCGACCATGAGAACATCATCCCGTTATACGAAGTAAACGTAGTAGAATTGGCAGGGCCATACCAAACAGAGTTCTCACAAGAACGGGCGGAGATAGAGATGGGTCAATCCAGAGAGGTACTAGAGAAGGAATTAGCAGTCTCACAACGGGTGAAGACCACGGCGCTGGAAGAGGTGGATATCGGAGAGGAAGGTCACCAACGGCCGGTCCTGGTGGCCAAGGACTTGCCAGACGCCTTCAAGACGGAGTTAGCACAGACATTGGGGGAATACTGTGACGTATTCGCTTGGTCGTATGAAGATACGAAGGGCCTAGATCCGCAATTTTATCAACATAAAATCAACCTGTCGCCCCACACCATCCCTGTGAAGCAAAGGGGTATAGGCTGAATCCTAACTATGTGGCAAAAGTGAAGGTGGAGATTGATAAGCTACTATGACTTGGCTTCATCTGACCGGTGAAACGGGCAACCTGGGTGAAGTAAAGGACTAAAAAGCCTCCTGTAAGAACCAAATCCTTGTACTGGAAAAGTGATGAAGAAATAGGAAGGCTGCAAAATCATAAACTAGGGCAGATAATATGTTTTGGGCCTCTTTAGAATATCAGCTAAATAGAAGATAAGAGTTGCATCTCTTAAGAAATAGATGTCCTAGACCTTGTGTTACTACCAGAACTTCCTACTATATCCTGTATTTTCTGTTTTAAACCTCAAGTAGCAGTTGCACCTCTTAAGTCATGTTACTATCAGAGTTTCCTACTCTTTCCGGTAGTTTCTCTGTTTCAAACCTTAAGTAGCAGTTGCATCCCTTAAGACATACATATTATAAAGCTTGAGTTACTATCAGAGCTTCCAACTATTTCAAGTAGTTTACAGAAAATGCAGTTGGAACTCCAAGAAAAACTTTTTCATAGCATGGGGTGCAACAACACAAAACTGCACCCACTGGAACAAATATTCCAATATTTATGAGACAAGGTTCACTACTGGGACTTACAAGGAGATTTTTCTGATTGTGAATATAATCGTAACATTAAAACTATCTGGATTCCCTAGATGTGAATTACCAGAAGATTAACTAATTGCCTTGCTGATCCTTGAAAGGTGCATAAAAAACAGGTGTACATACATAGTTTACCGATATAAATCCTGAAAGAAAAAAGAAAGCTCACTTCGAATGGTTTAAGCTCTTCATGTGACAACAATGTCTCCTTTGTCTGAAGGAAAGGAAACATTTGGCGAAGAGGAACCATATATTTCTCTGCCTTGTAGATCTTTCCAGCTGCTAAAAATATGGGGGTGTCATTTTGGAAGCCCATCCCTCTTAACATCATTCCAACCTGTCCAACAGATGGGATCAGCATATATTTTTTAATTAATTCACTGTGAGATGTCTTAACTCACTTCTAACGGTGTTAATGGACACTTTCCATCCATTCTGATAGCACCAGGCTTAATCACTCGACCTGTCTTGTTAAATTTTCCCCTCCATCCTCTCTCTCTTGCAGCATCCAATTCTCGTTTCTCTTCCTCCCCACCATCATAAATACAGCAGGAAAATGCCACCATATCCTGCAGAAATTAAAAGGTTTACTATCCAGACACTCAAGTGGATCATACATCAGATCTCCCAAGAGTGTGTAAAAGATTTGGCAACCTCTTCAAATCGTAGATGCACAGAAACATATTTTCCACCAGTACCGCGGCTATGAAGCATCATGAGGTCAACTAGTTTCTGTCCAACAATTGCAATTGGTTGTGCAAATCTTAGCGCCTGAAAATTTGCCAAGCATCTGAGCTGTTGTGTCTTAGGAGGAACCTTGTCATATGACAATCGATTCGCAAATGGTGCAATACGAATGACCCTGACCAAGCACAACTCAAATCTTGATACAAACAACTAAAATTTTGAATGGTTTCATAAAGAATGGAAAGAGAACACTTGTAAAAACAAGTGTGGTTCTCATATGAAGGCCAGTATTTGCAACAGCATTGCATGAATTCAGACTCCATTAAAAGATCATTGTGGTTCAGGTGCTAAAACACTATACTCCTTAACACGCGTCAGCCTAACAATTTTGGAGAAAAAGTCTGAAATATTTTGACGAGAAGTGAGATACAACTCACGATGCATGTCAATGTGGACACATTTACATCTCATGTGTCTTAAGATAAGATGCACGCATCTAGAAAATACTGGTTTATTCTGTTCTCGTTTTGCAGGCAAACCATCACTTTTACATTTCATTTAGTTTTCCAGGTTTATTCAAAAAGTTGGTGTAATTGTTTCAAATAGTCCCATATTGTTCGTGCGGTTTCCAGATTTCTTACATGTCTGACTTGTTGAGCACCTAGATGTATAATTATATCTACACGTTTGGTCTCTGCTTTTCCACTCAGTGCAAGTTCTGTACTGAGATTGGATAGGGATCTGTTTACAATTTCTTTGAGTTTTGTCTTCTCTGGAATCATTCCATTCTAGTTTTCCACATATTGTAATTGTGTTTTGTTAGTTCCTCAAACACAAACTTTTCTTGTGTTATTTGTTGTTATTATCGTTGCACTTTGATAAGATGTAGACACTGACAAATTTTCTTCTCTTCGTTTGAGAGCATCGTGTGTTTTACTTTCTTATTCTTAGAATAGCTTTAGTTTGATGTGCAGGGCACTCTTTAAGCACAAAATGGAAGATGGATTCATTATTAGACCACCTTATATGGATATACCTCATAGCACATGCTATGTAGTGAGATAGGACAATTCTGAATCTTTTCAAATCAGCAAAAGAACAAAGTAGGTCGATATGCTCCCATGCCTATGGAAGAAAGAATTTGCTAGTTGCATCATCAAGGAATGAAAACAGAAGAATATCATATCGTCATTGTGATGTTTACTATGAAATAAGAAAGACATAACCATTGCCTCTTCAAGGTGATAGAATATACAAGGACCTTGTAAGGTCACTTCGGCACAAATCTTAAGTAAGATGTTTGCCCGACATGTGTTAAGGAATATAGTGTTCTAGCACCTACGCAGCACCATGTATATAACAGCCAACAGATCTCTATCTAGTTCCAAAACAGAACCTGCATTCCATCAATGCAAAGCAGAGACCAGATGCACAAGTAGAGATAAGTATGCATCTAAGCTATCAACAAGCTAATCACATTCAAAATCTTGAAAATGCACAAGCAGTGTGGGAATAATTGAAGCAGTTATATGGACCCTCTAATAGAACCACCAAGTTCTTCTCGTTTTGATCATACTATAATTGTGAGGCAAATCTACGAAGATCTTATCAGAACCCAGGCTAAAATGCCAGCAATTGTATCTTTTGTACTATTACATATCTCATATAACAAAAAAAAAGGACTGGCAGAAATTTACCCCATTCTTTTAAGACGTGGAAGAATTGTTGCAATATAATAGCTCGCAGGTGCCCAAGCTTTTACCCTGAAATTATAAATAAGACTGATATTGTTTCCAATCGTCTCCATAATGTAGTCCGGGAGCCCACTAACTACACGTACATGGTCTGCAAGGGAGTTTATGAAATAGCTCTCATCATAGATATCTCCAAATGAGCTGAAATATAGATAAGATCATAGCTTAAGAATAAATGTCAATTATAAGTAAGCACTTTTCTGACATTCCCATGAAAATATAAGTCAATCACCTTGGGTCTTGCCAAACACTATTTAAATGGAATTGTGGGATGACAAGAGTGGCATTTAACAGCCCAGCAAGTGCAACAGCATTACAAATCTGCAATAATAACCTTTTATTGAAGAAAAGCACTTCACTGAAATACCACACATCTAACACGTAATAGTGAGAGTTACACATACTGATGATCTTTGCTGATTCAACCCACCATTTGCTTCAATAATAATAAAACCATTAGACTCATGCAGACCTGAAAATATGCAACCATTTCTTAAAATAGTCTTTGATGAATAATTAAAGAACAGAAATTAACCAAGGATCCATGCCAAACAGACATAAGACTATGAAAGCCTGGAATTGTAAAGTGAGGATGAAAAGTTCCGTATTTCAACACTTAAAAAAGGGAGAGTTTAAGGAAACATACAAATTCACAACCCCCAAGAACGAGCTTCCAAAGAAAACCACTCCACACATTGCTTTATTCTCCTATCTTCCACAATTCATTTCATGTACAGAACAGTTATTGTGTTGTTACCAGCTAGTTTGAATGTGATCTAACAAGCAATACTATGAGGAATATCTAGAAATGCAATCATGCATTTACCCAAACAGCTAGTACAACAAGGAGTTTGATATTTCTATCATCGACCTCATTGAACCAGAGCATGAAAGCCGTTAATTGGTACTAAACTAATGAGGCCTCTTCTTCAAGTAGTCCACTCTATGTCTCTTATCTCTAGAAAAAGCACAAACACATCTTTAATCAGTGTTTTCTATGATCCTATGGACAAATCTAAGATCCAAAATCCTTTTAATTAAGTGTATCAAGATAATATTTGAAATTCAACTTCAAACAAAAAGCAAGATACAATCTCCTCCATTTACTACAAAAGATGGCATAACAGAAAAACTACAGCACAACCCTCAAATGGTAGAAAAGTAGGCCAAAAAAATCAAACTTGTTTAGATAGTGAGATTGCAATTCATTGGTGAGTCCATTATTCTTGACTAGATCTTTCTTTATTTACATAAACTTCCTCTGATCGTAAAATTACAGTAAAGTAGTGGTTTGATTTGGGTTCTCTTGCCCTCAGCAAGTTCTTTGGATTAATTTCAGTTGGACTATGAGCTTATGCAGAAGCCAAAGATAACCATCCAAAACACTGACCCGTGATCAGGTAGCATAAACTACCCCCATCCACATGTTGATATGATGCCACATAAGATGGCATATTTCAAAAGATAAGTCAATACTCGTATATCTAACTCATAAAACTCAAATTTGATACAACAATGCATCATGAGTCTAGAACATACCAGCGTAGGCAGTAATCAGCATAATATCAGAACAGAAAATAATAAAGGTTTACAGAATTCATAAACAATTCAATGTCATGATTACAGTACAATTAAGTTTTCGAATTGTTGTTATATCATCATGCTACGTGAGCATCAATTGATGATCCTTCTCTATATAGGTAAATGTCTCATATGCGACTTTCTTTTTGAGAGTTTGAAATACCTCTGAATATCCTTGTATTGTTTATGCAAGGTTTCCAGATTTCTCCATCTTTCTGATGCTGCCATGCTGCCATAACCTGTAAATCATAACTGCGTGATAAGAATCTATCAGATAATACAAACCTTCCAAGAACTCTCAACATAAATGCCAGATTTTCTCTCCAAACCTTTAATATTAGATTGTTGAATGTCGATTAGAGGATATGTGCCTATATGTGTAGTGAATTTGGGTTCTCAATCACAACTATGCATATATATCAGTACAGACCAAAATACAAGACGTCATGAAAGCAATGGAAATTCCATCCACAATGATTGGCACTAGGATATAAACCATTTCAAATAACACAGTTTGTAAATTGAACCTCGATGTGGAAGGTAGATTTCCAACATTGTCATGGTATTAGCCCAAGATGTCCATATAGTAGCAGCTTGATAGATAGCCTCTCTGGAATGGAATGGTGAAGAACATCAAATGAACCAGGAGGTATCAAGTGAATTTCGTGAAACTTCACAGCATTCATTTATGTAAAATATTTCAAGGGCTCCCAGCCACATTGCAGTCAAATTTCTTATCACAGAAAGTTATACAATCAAATCAAGGAAACTCGACATTGACAAAAGTATTTTGACATTTTCAGAAGCCAGAAGAAGACATGTATTCTCCCTTGAGACATGCAACAGGGACCTACACGGCAATCCATACAAATGCATATTTGTTAGTATTCATGCGTTCCGATTTTACATGAAGAAGTTCATCTTAAGGACTGGCATGTCTTCTGTAACCAGCCATTTTATACATTGCATTGATGATTAGAACACACCAAGACTATTGATTTTGCGAAAAATTTTCCAACATCACAAGCAAGTTAGAAACAGCTTGAACAATTCAGTTGCCTAAGATAACACCAGAAGGATGTAACTTGAGACTGAAGTACTGGTTTCATAGTGAACCTAGAGATGTTGACTGTCTAACCAAAATGTAAGTGTCAACCTCATTGAGCTCCGGTAATTGATGTGTTTTTGTTCTATATATCTGTTCCTATTTTGAAATTATAACAGTATGTTTTATTGGTTAATTTGCAATGCAAAAATTAGTGTTTGGTCACAGAATATAGTTGACTGTTTCTGATCCAAAGACATGGAGACAATATGGAAAAGATCATTATTTCTTCAGGAATGAGTGTCCGTTCAAAGATATATATGAATGCCTGGTTATAAAATCTTCTTGATTTACCATTGACATATTTAGGAGACAAATATGCTGACTTTACAGCAGTTCTCCATGAATGGTCATCATCCTACATAGGGTTGAGTATTTTCTCTAGTGATAATTGGTTATATGGCGTGGCATTTTCTGCCATTGACAAAATAATGCATGGATCAGATTTTGGGTTTTCTGGATAATATAGAAACAATCTGCATTTTGCAATCAGATCTTCACTCAGGAAATCTTCGCCAATATTCATTACATATATTTCATATGACACCAAAAAGATTATATACTCCCTATTCTTTGATTGTCTGTCGTGAGTCCATCATTTCCTTGTGACAGTATTCTTTGTTATTTTTTTCCTCGCATCAAGGCTTCTTTGGAAACAATGAGTCTGTGATCCAGATTACAAATGAGAGTACTCACATTCTTTCCAAATTGAAATATTCCACTACTAACCATACTCTGAGATCTCCTTTTGAATTGCACAAGGAAACGCGATTCTCAAACTGCCATGCCAGCAGTGTTTCTCTTGTTTTTCTCATAGAAAGTGAAGAACTACAGATGTGATGCTCAAATTGAAATATTCCACTACTAGCCATTCTCTGAGATCTCCTTTTGAATTGTACAAGGAAACACGATTCTCAAACTGCCATGCCAGCATTGTTTCTCTTGTTTTTCTCATAGAAAGTGAAGAACTACGGATGTGATGCTCAATCCTGTATTTCTTTTTCTGGATAAATAATATAATCATATGGCGAGAAACTTCAATTTGAGGTAAAAATTCACAAAGAGTGTCAAATATGCAAATTTAGAGCTCAAATATCTGAAGAGGGATTGCTGCAAATTTTGGGCAGACTTGTATTTCCATTATGGTATGTTGTTGCTGTGTATGTTGTCACACACATGTTCGAGCATTGAGGTTTCGTACAAGCATGTAATATGCCAATTGTCGTTACACAGTTCAATTTGACCATAAATGATGTTTAGATGTTCCCCTTTCCAAGGGAATGGTTATAGCTTCTACAAACACACATATTTAGATGCTTCTTTCCAGTTGCACATTAGTACACATATGTGCACACATGCATGGGTGTGCATTATACATGCATCTCTGTTCTTTGTTCAAAGAGGAAAGATAATCCGTGATGACTTACCCCGTAGGATCCAGTGGCTTTTTCCATGGAGGGCCAGAGGCGGGCAAAGAGCTTGGGACTACTGTAGATGGAGCCAGCTGGGGGATGCTCCATAGCTTTGGCAACCGCAATCGTGCCAGCTGGAGGCAGGGGAGTAGAAAAGGGGAGGTCGAACGAGAGGGTACCCATGTAGAAAAGCATACCAGAGATGTAGATGAGAGGGGCGAGGAGGAAGAACCCATGGCGCCTCAGGACAAGGGAGAGGAAGAGGCAGGCAATTCGTTGCAAGAGGGTGCGTGGATTCGCGGCAGTGAAGTTGGAAGTGGGCATTGCGGAAGAAGAGGCTCTTGCATCCACGGTGAGCGGCGTGGCTGTCCGGTATCCCCCTCCGCTCCTTGCCCGGCCATAGCGTAGCCTTGGTGATGATATAAGATGTGGTTGCGGAGACTCTGGCGGGGATGATGCTGAGGATGGTTGATGGTAATGTCCCAATGCTGCTGATGTTGGTGATGATGATGATGATGGCAACAATGACGATGATGACGAAGATTGTGATGATGATTGTGATGATGATTGTGGTGGTGGTGGTGGTGGTGGTAACCTTGTATATGCGTGCATCGGGCTCGGCCCCGATGATTATGATGATGGTGATGCTGCTTTAGCAGCATCAGTGGAGAGCTAGGGTTAGTTTAGGGTTTCCCCATGGCTTCTCAACCTTACACCATTCTCATCCTTCTTGGGAGCTACTGTTCTGTTCCTTCTAGGCTAGTTGAACCTTCTCCAAGAGATCCATGGGGAGTTTAGAAGAACGATCTGATTCTGGGAGGTTAGTGACAAGGATATGATCTGGGGCACGCAATGGATATGGGGCTGGAGGAGTGGTACAGAGAAATTCAGGGGAGATGGAGAGGAAAGAGGAACAGAGAGAGGAGGAGAAGAAGAGAGTTGGATCTAACTCAGTGGTACATTTTGCTGTCTGGCCTTTTGGTTTTGTTTGCTGGGTCATTGGCTTGTTTCCAATGACATTGCCTGGGGGCCGAGGACAACCATCCTCTTGTGGGTGTCGCGGGCGATGGGCGGCCGCATCATATCAGTCTCGCTCTCAGTCTGTGTGTCCGCAGTCTGTATCTATCTCATGGGTGCATTTTGCCTCACCCATAATCCCTCCTCGTGTTACCCACATGCCAGATATCCACTCTGTCCGATCAAACTCGCTCTCGTCCCTGAATCAGGGGATCCATTCTCGTTTGTACGCAATTGAGAAAACCCGCTTCTCCAACGGATTGCCCCATCGTATGCCTCGTTCGGAAGATATTGGTCCGCAAAGCTTACCTGTCGTATTGGTCCGCAATTCCTCTGACTTGCGCCACACCCTGTAACCAACCTTCCTTCAATTTGCAGCCCAATTTTGTCATAACTTTTGTTCATGCCTCGCATTTCCTGCCTATGGTGGATTTTGTTTTGCTATTATATTGTATCGCAAATTCCTCGATTCAAGTACATTCAATCGTGAATTTGTGCACTTCAGTGTATTGATTTATACGATTGTGTGTCCATCGGTTTAAACGACACAAGGTATTCCATCCCACCGTGGAGCAAACATTTAGCAGATGTGTGTGCATGCATGTGTCGGTATCCCCACACACCATATACACATTGCACCTATGCTTTCTGTAGGTGTACATGGAACAATGTAGATAGACAATAGGATATAATTTTTTTTTGAATGACAAATGTAGTCAAGAATAAAACTCAAGATTGTATGTTCATGTGCGTGAGGCACACGCATGCATGGAGGGGTTCTCCCTCTAGTGTGAACTCATGAACGTGTATATGGAATGATGTAGATAGATATATGGATAGAAACAGAATTTCTGGAAAATAAAAGACAAAATGTTGTAAATTGAGCTAGAATATACCAAAAGCATGGGCCATTTGAGTATACTATTTGGTTATTACAATTCACAAAGTAGAAAATTCCTAAGCTCTTGAATAGGTGCCGCTCTATTGTGGTATAGGAATGGATGTATTCTCTCATCGATTATGTGCATCTCTTCCCCCGTATGAAATGTTCATGTTGAGGTTCTTCCTTGAATCATGTTTGAGTGGCAGACCGAGGCAAACATGTTAAAGGACCCAATAATGAGATTGATGAACAAGCTTCAAGAAATTTGAGTTGACCTAGTGATAGTTCACTAGGAAACTCGATTCAAAGCATGTGTAGAGGGATTTATGATCTAGCAATCAACATCATAGGGATGTGGATCAAGAGGCAAAGGGCTGAATGATATATATAGATAAATATAGATATTGTAGTATCTGTGAGTGAGGATGAGACTAGCCAGAAGAGAAACTAGAAAATCCCCCTTTTGTGTGCGGGTGGAGTCTGCTTTTATAAACCAAACACTTGCGGTTACAAAGAAACAAGAAAGACTACCTGCCAAGAAGTAGTTAGAATAAACCAGAGTTGGACTGGACCTAACCGTCCTAACTGTCCAACTCTACACCTCCCCCTCGAGGAAAACTATTGTAGTACAAAAACTTTAGCTAATGACTATTGGGAGATGTAGTTGGTGATGTAGTCATTGTATTTGGGGCGAAATAGGGTTTCATTCATACTACGTGGGCTGTAGTTGTCGAACCATTGGAGTCACACGTTAACAAGTATTGAAGGTTTGATTCTTACCAGCTCTTCTAATGTTTTATTTGGGACATTATATCAAGCAAGACGAGATCACGTCTATGACATTATCCTCCCCCCAAGGCCGCCCTCCAAGGTTTGCACCAGGCTTGAGTGGGTAGCGTTGATGAAAATCGCGAAGTGCCTTTGGAGCATGTTGCAAATGTGTAACAGGTTCCCAAGTTGCTTCAGAAATGGGATAACCTTTCCACAAGACTAAATATTGAAGTTGTCGACGACGCATGCGTGAGTCAAGGATCTGGTCGACCTCGTATTCTTCACCGGTCGACAACTCCACA
>CAKZGI010000117.1 GCA_936914905.1 uncultured Trichormus sp.
AAATTCCCTTCTAGCATTTTTTTGACACCAAGTTAATTTTCCTGACAGGTCTTTTGTTGGTAAACAAAAACTTCATAAAATTATAAGGGCTGGAGAAAGTCCGACTACAATGTTTAAAACAGTATTAATATACTTTTGGAAATTCATCATACTAAAGTAGCCCGTAATACTTTATTTAAAATCCACATTTAGAAAAGCCAATTCCGTAGTTATATAAAAATATCGCTGCTGATAGGGTGGAAATACAGAATTTCGACTCTCCACAAGTAATTTAATCAATCAAATCGGATTTCTGCAAATAGTATTTTGCTTGAAACGTAAGAATTCAGGAGTCGGGAGTTAGGAATTAGAATTTTTGAGAAATTTATTAATTATCAATGCTGAATGCTTACCTTGAAACTAAGAAATAGGTTCAAAAACCATTTGGGGAATCAAGATATGGTCTTGGATTTGGGCAATACCTAAAAAGCGGGCTTCTTCATAGACTCTTACCAGTCCCAGCAAATCAATATCTAGAGGAACTTGCTGACCTTGACACCATTTTTTGGCAAATGTTCTCGGTAAATCTACAGATGGTAACGTTTGTAAAGCTGCATCTGCGGGTATGGGTTTAAATGTCCCGGTTTGAAGTTGGGTTTCTAAATCTGTGAAGGTTACACTGTCTTGTAACCAAAAACTGCTGCTTTCTGTTCGTATTAAAGCGGCGAGAGTGCCACCCGTATTTAAAACTACACCTAAATCACGAGCGAGCGCTCTAATATAGGTTCCTGCACCACAAGCGATCGCCAGATCCAATTCTGGAAAATCCCCATCACGCCAGTCTAAAACTTCTATATTTAAAACTTCTACTGTTCTCGTTGGTGCTTGGACTATTTCCCCTTTCCGTGCCAAATGATACAAACGTTGTCCATCAACTTGAATGGCGCTATAACTGGGAGGAATTTGCTCAATTTTACCTATAAATTGTAAAAGTGCTGTTTTTATATCCGCCAAATTTAACCCAGCACAAGGTAGAGAAGTAATCACTTCCCCTTCTAAATCATCAGTATTTGTACGTACACCAAGGCGAACAGTAGCTTGATAAGCTTTTTTACCAGGTAAATATTGTAATAACCTGGTAGCTTTACCCAAAGCGATCGGTAAAATCCCAGTAGCTGCTGGATCTAAAGTTCCTGCGTGTCCTACCCGTTTTAGACGCAAGAGTTTACGTACCCGCGCTACGCAGTCGTGGGAAGTCCAGCCATAAGGTTTGTTTAAATTTAGAAAACCCTGCACAAAATCATTGGTAAATCGTAATTCGTAATTAATTATATTCGATGGAGTGAGCAAGATGAAGAGATTAAAAACACATCACAAAAAAATCATGACATGAAGCAAGGATACACCAATATCTAAAATCCAAAATCCAAACCTGATTATGGTTGTAGGAAGTTTTTTTCCCGGGGATAACTTCCTGAATATTACTACCTAATACTGAAGCAAATTCTTGAGTATTCAAAGACTGCACAAGACTCAACCCCAAAGACTGACTAGAAATAGTTTTAGCGTAACCCGCATTCAGGTAGGGAATATATTGTCGCTTTTGAGAAACATACGTTTGGAAAAACGACAAGCTCAACGCATTTATATAACTACGCGCTTGGGAAGCATTACCAATCATATCTGTAGGTAATCGGACTTGCTGACTACCAGTATTACTATTACCAATAGTAGAAAAATGAGTTCCACCCACAAGCATAACTAGATATTTCTGGGGATTAGTTAACCAGGAAAACGGTAAAATTTGTTCATATAAAGCTGGTGCAACAGTATCTTCACTGCTACCAACAAACATGACAGGAGTTTGAATTTGATTCAAGCCAACTTGACCGAAAATAGAGCTAGTAATGGGATTAACAGCAATTGCAGCTTTAACTCTTTCATCCCGTAAATTAAAATTATATTTTTGTCTGGACTTCGTTTGTAATTCTAAAGCGCGACATTGCAGCAGTAAAGACATATTCCAGGTATCTCGCAGCACATCTGGTTGACAATCTTGTTCTAGCTGTTCAAAATTAATCTTTGCACCTGCTAAAACTAGAGCAGTGTAACCACCAAAAGATTGACCAAATACTCCCACCTGTTCCAGGTTTAATTTACCTTTAAAAATCGGATCAGATTCGTTAGATTTTTGGAGTTTATCTAATATGTGTTTTATATCTAAAGGTTGATCTAAAAATTCATCAGCCTCTATAACTTTACCCGTATTTCTCCTGATGGAAAACTGCTGTCGTGGCTGTTGATACTGACTACCTGGATGATTAGGAACGACAACAGCTAATCCGCGGGAGGCCAAATGATGAGCTAAATAACGAAAGTTACTGCTGTCTAAACCTAAGCCATGAGAAATCACAATTACTGGTGTGGGATGGGGAACATTAGGAATATAAACATCTGTAAACAAACGGCGATTACGGGTAGAGTCAAAAAATTCCAGTGTGTACTTATTTGATTGCAAATTTCCTTCAGTTTGTAAATCTTGCAATGGGGATAAATTTACATTTTGGATATTACCAGCTTCGATATTTGATAATTGTTGAATTGCTGCGATCGCCTGATTAGTTTTACTAATTAGTTGTTCCAGTTTACCAGCTATTTCTAAACTATTAGCTAACTTAAGATAAACAGTGCTGCTGGGATAGTTCCGTAACAAATTTAATAAAGTCAAGCCTTCCGGTTCACCAGAAGCAGCAATGATCGCATCACGTAAAGCATCGAATGCTGATTCAGGTAGCAAAGATTTAGTTTTTATTACTTCTGCTAGACGTCGCAGTAGGAATTCTCCTTGTTGCGTGTGGAGAAATTGTGCAGCAATAGCCGGACTAATTTTTACGGACCTCAGTAAAATTTGTCGTAATTCTTGCAGTTGTTTAAATGATATATACTGTTGATAAATTGCTAACTCATCATCAATTACTCCCGTTTTCGCATAAGTTTCCAAACTAATCATGGGAATGGGAATTTCTAGTATAGAATAAGAAGCATAGATTTTCTCGGCTGCCATGACAGAATTACTAATTCCCAATGTTGGCAGCAGCATTGAAAGTAGCAGCAATAGAGAATTTTTTCTCAGGCTGTTGGCCCAATTACCAAACGAACTATTCATCGCTCAAATGTTTCAGTGACGTTGTTTAGCGAGGCATTAAATTTGGTAGTTATTCACACACTCTGTTGATTATATTGATTAATTTATATACTATTCATTCGCTGAGATTTCTGGAAGTTTCTGAGATTTTTTACCTTAAGATCCTAACAAACTAAAAAAGACTTTACCTCAGTGTTTATTTAGTAGCTTTGGATGATATTAAATATAAATAACTTGATATATAGTAGGAATTAAGAACTATTGCGATAGCTTATGTGACGATATAGGAGTCAGGAGTCAGAATGTTTGAGAAATTGGTTAATTATCAAAAAGGTATTTTTGGCGTTAGCCTGGAAAAGCTAACTGCTTATGGCTGTTCGCCTAGCGTACCGTTAGGCATTAGCTAAATGCTTACAAAAATATCACCCTCATTACCCTCATCCCCCTGTCCCCTTTTCTTCAGATTTACCCAACGCAATCGTTACCGAACCAGAAACAACTAACAATGCGCCAATAATTCCTACTAACGTTATATGTTCTGGCGTAATTAAAGTAGGGAAAATATTTGCGACCAACCAAAATGATATTAAAGTTACAAGAGGAGCTAAAGCTAATATAGCACTCACTCTTGAAGCTTCCAAATGTTCTAATGATTCAGCAAAAGCACCATAGGCAATGAGAGTATTTAACCCACAAAACAGCAGCATTCCTAAATGAAGAATATCAAGCGTAAAAATTTTATTGATTTTCGCTAAAGGAGTGAATAATAAAGTACATCCACCATAAATTATGAGCATGATATTAGAGGATGAAAAAGATTGTAATAGCTGCTTTTGTGTCAAGGCATAAATTGCCCATGCTACTGCACCTATGACTATTAATCCACTACCTAAAAGATATTGTCCCTGTGCTGTGATTAAATTCGTTAATTGAGCTTTAAAAAATAGCAGAAAACCTAAAGTTAAGACACTAACACCAAACCATTGCCTTAATGTATAACGCTCTTTAAAAATTACCAAACCACCAAAACCTAATAAAACAGCAGCTAACTGAATTATCACTTCAGCATTAACAGCACCTGCTAACGCTAAACCTTGCATGAAGAAAAAGTAATTAGCTGCCAAAAATATTGTTGCTATTGCTAAGAATTTGGGAGAATTAGTCTGTAATTGTTCTAAACTTGGTAATTTTTGCTGCACATATAAATAAATTATCAGCAATACAAACGACATAAAAAAGCGAAACCAAATGACAGTGTAGACATCTAGTGCTTGTAGCGTTACCTTGAGGGCAATTGGTAGAATACCCCATAAAAAAACCGTTAGTAACGATAAACCTAGTCCTAAACGCCAGCGACCGGAAGTTTGATGCATCATTCAGTGATATTTAGTACAGTACAACGTAAATAGAGCAACCATTTAAAATAAACAAAAACCCTAATTCCTAAAATTTTAGGGTGTGTTATGGCTAATTATTACTATCTCAAATTCCTAAATCCTGACATAGCCGTAAGTAACACACCCTACTTAATATTTATTTTATAAATAGGCTCTAAATCCAGTTTGTTTAATTAATCAATAAATTCTGGTATACATAATCCTGTTTGGGTAGTGATGACTCTCTCCATTAATTATACACATTATTTTCTTGTTCCCTATTCCTTGTTGAAAGCCTCTACGTTCGTGTAGCGTCTCCTAGAGAGTAAGTATGGCCACCTCACGTAAACTATTACAAATCCAGCTATATTCTCTATCTTAAATGTCGCACTCTTGACTACCACTATACCGCTAGGTTAGTGGGAGAGTGTCAATGCCATGATCATAACTTTTCCGATAATTTATATCTACAAATATATGTTTTATACCCGTATGTATAGATTCACACTAAGAATATGTATGGGAAATAATCAACAATTATATCTAACGAGCAATTTAATTAATTGCAAATCTTGTGTCAAAATATCTAAATGTTGAGGTAATAAATCAACTAGCATAAAATTTTATCTAAATTTACGGAAACTACAGAAAGTAGGTAAAAATAATGATTAATCAGAAAATTACACTCAAATTCAATCATTGAGGTGAGAGTAAATATAATTACAGGAGTCATCGCCATTACAACCCCATTCAAAAGTTTAGGGTTGCAGAGGTGCAGAGTTGCTCCCGTTGTAGGGGTAAATAATGTACCCTTTTTCCTTCTGATAGCACAGCTTGGCTGATGACTCCTACATTATCACGTAAGCTATAGCCATAGTGCTGACTAGGAACTAATATCTTTTGCAGTAGTTTTATAAAATTTAAGTTTAATCAAGTAGAAAGTACATGGGACAAGGTTTTTTACAAATTGCGTTAACGCTATCTATTGTCGTATTAATTACTCCCAAATTAGGTAGATACATGGCCCGTGTCTTCTTGGGAGAAAACACAATACTTGACTTGATCCTGAACCCGATAGAGAAGATCATTTATATACTAGCAGGAGTTCGTAAAAAAGAAGAAATGACTGTTTGGCAGTATATTCGAGCAGTAATATATAGTAACTTAGTCATGGGTATCTCTGTGTATGCACTAATCTCTTTTCAGAGATTATTACCTTGGAATCCTAACAGATTTGGTAAGCCTACATGGGATATATTGCTACACACGACAATATCTTTTTTAACTAACACTGACCAGCAACATTACACCGGTGAAACAACTTTAAGCTACTTTAGCCAAACAGCAGCTTTAGGTTTTTTGATGTTCACCTCAGCAGCGACTGGTTTATCCGTAGGTATAGCTTTTATTCGCGGGTTGACAGGAAGAAAGTTAGGGAATTTTTATGTTGATATAACCCGTGCTATTACACGGATATTATTACCCCTTTCGATAATTGGGGCGATCGCACTTATAGCCCTTGGTGTACCACAAACATTAAACGAAACTCTGGTTGTTAAAACCTTAGAAGGAGGAACCCAATATATTGCTAGAGGGCCAGTAGCCTCCTTTGAAATGATTAAAATGTTAGGTGAAAACGGAGGTGGCTTTTTTGGTGCGAACTCTGCCCATCCCTTTGAAAATCCTAATGGTGCTGCTAACTTGATAGAAATCATCGCCATGTTAGCTATTCCGACATCCTTAATTTATACCTATGGCGTATTTGCGAATAATCTGAAACAAACTTGGTTGCTGTTTTGGACGGTATTTATAATCTTCGTAGTTTTAATTTGGATTACAGCAGCAGGTGAACTACAAGGAAATCCCCTAATTAATAATGCCTTGGGTGTAAAATTACCGAATTTAGAAGGTAAAGAACTACGATTTGGCTGGGCAGAAACAGCATTATGGGCTGTTGCCGCTACTGCTACTATGTGTGGTGCTGTGAATGGAATGCAGGATTCCCTGATGCCTTCTGGCATATTTTCGACTTTATTTAATATGTTCCTCCAAATTATTTGGGGTGGACAAGGAACAGGAACAGCCTACCTATTTATTTACCTAATTCTCACTATTTTCATCACCGGGTTAATGGTAGGACACACCCCGGAATTTTTCGGGCGCAAAATTGAACAACCAGAAATTGTCCTGGCCAGTATAGTTTTGTTGATTCACCCGATTGTAGTTTTGATTCCCAGTGCGATCGCGCTAGGATATCCTATTTCCCTATCAGGAATCAGCAACCCAGGCTTTCACGGCATTTCTCAAGTAGTTTATGAATATGCTTCAGCCTCAGCTAATAACGGTTCTGGCTTAGAAGGATTAAAAGATAACACTTTGTGGTGGAACTTAACCACAAGTTTCAGCATTTTAGCAGGGCGGTATATTCCCATTATGGCCATGCTCCTCTTAGCTGATCGTATGTCCCATAAACCAAAGGCACCAGAAACCCGTGGTACTCTCAGAACCGATTCCCTACTGTTTACCACCGTCACCGCTGGCGTAACTATTATTTTGGGAGTCCTCACCTTCTTCCCCGTTTTAGCTTTAGGACCCATAGCTGAAGGTTTTAAACTAGCTGCTGGAAGCTAGGTGAGTGGGGACTCGGGACTGGGCGAGATGAGGAAGATAGGGAATACGGGGAAGTAATTTTCCTAATGACCAATGACCAATCACCAATGACCAATCACCAATGACCAATCACCAATCCCCGTTTATGAATTCCGCTACAACTACTCCTAGACCAAAGTCACCCCGTTCTCGTCCTAGCGATCGCCGTCAAAAACGCAAAAAAGTCCGAGTCAGTACCAAACGACTCTATACCAGGGTAATTAGAGATACCTTTATCAAGCTATACCCCAAATATGCTATTCAAAATCCCGTCATGTTTTTGGTTTGGTTAGCAACAACTACCACCCTAGCCGCTACAATTTACCCACCATTATTTGGGCCAGTCACCCAGAAAAACCCCCAACTATTCAATGCTTTATTAACAGTAATTTTGTTTTCGACAGTTATTTTTGCCAATTTTGCCGAGGCCTTAGCAGAAGGAAGAGGTAAAGCCCAAGCAGATGCATTACGATCTACCAGATCAGAAACCATCGCCAAAAAAATTGTTGTTGATGGCACAATCACAGAAATTCCTTCCACTAGCCTCAAACAAGGTGATACTGTTTACGTCGTTGCTGGTGATATGATCCCCGCTGATGGCGAAGTAATTCTGGGTATCGCCTCTGTAGATGAATCAGCAATTACCGGCGAATCAGCCCCAGTCCTCAAAGAATCAGGTTCAGACGTTGCCAGTTCCGTTACAGGTGGTACACGTATCATCTCCGATGAATTAATTATTCGTATTACCGCTGACCCCGGTAAAGGATTCATTGACCGGATGATTGATTTGGTCGAAGGGGCAGAACGTACTAAAACACCTAATGAAATTGCTTTAACAGTATTACTAGCAGTTCTTACCACCGCCTTTTTCATTGTCGTCGCCACCTTGCCAGTCTTTGCCTACTATGTTAAAAGTCCTGTCAGCATCCCTGTACTAATTGCCTTGTTAGTTGCCCTCATGCCCACCACCATCGGCGGCTTACTCAGTGCCATTGGTATCGCAGGTATGGATAGAGTGGCCCAATTTAACGTGATTGCCACCTCTGGCAGGGTGGTGGAAGTCTGTGGTGATATCAATACTTTGGTTTTAGATAAAACAGGTACAATTACCCTGGGCAACCGTTTAGCAGAAGCCTTTCTTCCCATCAATGCTCACTCAATGCGAGAAATTGCTAACGTTGCTTTAGGCGCTAGTATATTTGACGATACTCCAGAGGGTAAATCTATTGTCCGACTAGCAGAAAAATGTGGCGCAAAATTTGATATTGATCGCAAAAAATGCCAAGGTGTGGAATTTTCAGCGACAACTCGCATGAGTGGCACTAATTTGCCAGGTGGACACGAAGTACGGAAAGGCGCAGTGGGAGCAATTAAAGGTTTTGTGCGATCGCGTAGCGGCTCTTCTGGAGCATCGCCCAATGGAAATGAAACCCCAGAACTAGTCACTGCTTATGAAGCAGTTTCCCACCAAGGCGGTACACCGCTATTGGTTTGCCTAGATAATGAAATCTATGGTGTCATTTATCTAAAAGATATTGTTAAACCTGGAATCCGTGAACGTTTTGAGCAACTACGACGTATGGGAGTCCGAACAGTGATGCTCACTGGAGACAACCGGATCACAGCTTCTGTCATTGCTAAAGAAGCTGGAGTAGATGAATTTATAGCCAAGGCTACACCAGAAGATAAAATCAGCATTATTCAACGGGAACAAGCAGAAGGCAAACTGGTGGCAATGACCGGAGACGGCACTAATGATGCACTCGCTTTAGCGCAGGCTGATGTAGGACTAGCCATGAATACAGGCACTAAAGCCGCTAAAGAAGCTGCTAATATGGTGGATTTGGATTCTGATCCCACAAAACTAATTGATATTGTCGGCATTGCTAAACAATTGCTCATTACTCGTGGAGCATTGACCATGTTCTCCATCGCCAATGATATAGCTAAATATTTTGCCATTATCCCGGTGATTTTTGCTGCTGCTAATCTCAATAGCTTAAATATTATGAGATTAACCAGTGTTAACTCTGCGGTACTGTCAGCACTGATTTACAATGCTTTAATTATTCCGGCTTTGATACCTTTAGCTTTGAAGGGTGTAAAATTTCGACCCTTGACTGCTAATCAACTTCTGCAACGCAATGTTTTTATTTATGGCTTCGGTGGGGTGATTGCTCCATTTATTGCCATTAAATTGATAGATGTGTTGATTACATTTGCAGGTTTAGCTTAATTGAGAATAGGGTATAGGGAGCAGGGAAAATTTTTTGATAGCGTACCGTGGTGCAAGCTATATCAAGATATCTAGAATTTAAGGATTTCCAGGATTAAAATAACTATTCTATTACCAATCACCAATTACTAATTAGCAATTACCAATCACTATAATTGAATTATGATGTTTATTCGAGAAGCTATCCGAGCAATTCGTGTGACTTTATTACTTTGGTTATTAACAGCAATAATCTATCCTCTGGCTATTCTGGCATTTGGTCAGTTTGCTTTCCCAACTTCCGCAAATGGCAGCATTGTTTTAAATATAGAAGCTCAACCAATAGGTTCGTCTTTGATCGGTCAAATTTTCACATCAGATAAATATTTTCATAGTCGTCCCAGTGTGGTGAAATATAGTCAGGGAAGAAAAGCCAAGCCTACAGGTATATCTGGAGGAAGTAATCTTGCTGCTAGTAATCCAGAGCTAACTACTAGAATTATTGAGGAAGCTACTGAATTTCAGGATGAAAGTATTCAGCCATCACCTGATTTAATTTACACTTCTGGATCAGGTTTAGATCCTCATATTTCTTTGAAAGCTACACGACAGCAGTTAGCAAGGGTTACACAGGCAAGAGGGATAAAAGAGGATGAAATAGTTCCTCTCATTAATAAGTATACAGATGGCAGGTTTTTAGGAATTTTTGGTGAACCAGGTGTCAATGTTTTGCGGTTAAATTATGCTCTTGATTTGCAGGAGTTGAACCGTAATCAAAATTAATCATTAGTCATTGGGTATTGGGCATTGGATTTTTCCCCTCTGCTCCGGGAGCAACGCGAAAAAGTGAGATTATTATCAAATCCAATAGGAATAATATATGTATTCACAAAGAAGGGGAAAACACAAAATATTTATTGGTATGGCTTCTGGGGTGGGTAAGACCTACAGAATGTTAGAAGAAGGACACGCACTCAAACAGGAAGGGATTGATATTGTTATAGGATTGTTGGAAACTCACGGACGGAAGGAAACGGCTGAAAAAGCTGAGGGTTTAGAGGTGATACCGCCACAGTTATGGACTCATGGTAATGTAATGTTACCGGACATGAATACGTAAGCAGTGATTGAGTGATCGCCCCAATTGGTTTTAATTGATGAACTTGCTCATACTACTGTTTCTGGTTGTCCACGAGCAAAACGCCATGAAGATGTAGAAATCATTTTGGATCCGGGTATTTATGTTTACTCCACCATGAATGTTCAACATTTTGAAAGTCTGAATGATTTAGTAGTCAGAATGACACGTGTAGTTGTACGTGAGCAAATTCCTGACCGCATTCTGGAAGTTGCTAATGAGGTGGTATTAGTAGATATCACACAGGATACTCTCCAAGAAAGATTACTGGAAGGAAAAATATATGCACCCAAAAATATCCAACAGGCTTTAGATAACTTCTTTCAACACCGTAACTTAAATCGCTTTGAGAGAGTCGGCTTTACGGGAAGTGGCAGATAATGTGGAAGAAGATGCAATTGCTGCTGCACCTCAAGGTCAATTTTGTAGTATTCAAGAACGAGTTTTAGTGTGCATATCTACTTACCCTAATTCGATGCAACTTTTACGGCGCGGTGTTAGGTTGCCTGGCTACATGAATGCTCCTTTGTATGTTTTGTTTGTCGCTAGTCCTGATCGGTTTCTCACTAAGGAAAGTGGATTAAATAAGGTGTAAGAGTGGCAATAATATCTATACACCAGAAG
>CAKZGI010000118.1 GCA_936914905.1 uncultured Trichormus sp.
ATATTCTGCCTCACCTATCACACTTGTCAATACCCCACCACCTCAATCCTTACGTGTTGAGCTACAAGTATTATTTGTATTTTTCTCTATTCCTGCCGTGAATAAATTGGTAAACATCACTTTACAAATGTAGAAGTTAAGAGATGATGGAATTGACAGTAATGAGAGGAAGATAATTTTCAGCATGAATAAACCATTAGATGAATCATTGTCTCGGCAAGTTGCTGAAAGCATCAAAAGTAAAGCCA
Organism: uncultured Trichormus sp.; assembly: GCA_936914905.1. Lineage (GTDB taxonomy): Bacteria > Cyanobacteriota > Cyanobacteriia > Cyanobacteriales > Nostocaceae > Trichormus_B. The sequence goes on from CAKZGI010000118.1 coordinate 249, forward strand.
AAGCCCCTTTTGCAAATGCTTATAAAGCGGCTTTAGCAACTGAGGGTGCAAGGTATGTTCAAGGTTTTGTGGTGTTTACTGGGCAACCATACAAACCTGTTGAACACGCTTGGATTGAGTTACAGGATGTGATTATTGATCCTACTTTTCCTTATCTCCAAAAAAATCCTCACAATATTTGGTATTTTCCCGCGCAAAGTCTGACTGTTAAAAAGCTAAAAGCCATAATTGAGGAATCAAAAGAAGACTATCCAGAAGATGATCCTTTACCAGTTTATGGTAAAACACCTTATGAGTATTATGGTGATTTGATGTTAGGTGATCAGGAGTATTTGACAGCGTATCAAGCTGCTGAGGTGAAATGTCGAGAAGTCAATAGTGTGGATAGGGGAAAAAACTAATAGGATTTACCATCACTACCAAAATATTCTCTATATCCATAAATTTTATCATCGCGCACATCAAAGGCAACAGCAACCCGATTGTTATAAGAAGGTTGTCCAAATAAGTTACCCTCATCCCGAAATTCAAAAATAACGCTTTCCTCCTTGCTGGTAATGCTATCTAAAGAAGTAAGTTCAATTCCTGGTTGAAAAGCTTCGTAAACCTATTCAAAAAACTATTTAGCCCGTTCTTTACCTATATTTAAACCGTGAAATTTTCCCATGGGGAACCAAAAGGTAAAATCATCTGTCAGCATATCTATAAAATCTTGCCAATTACCATTTTCCAGACCATTTGTAAAATACTCAAATGCTTGTTGAGCAATTTTTAAATTTTTTTCTGATTCTGTTTGCATTTAAACTACTTATTTGTTATGAATTTACAATTATTACTGTTTTAGTCACAAATTACATATCAAAAATTGCATGAGTTCTATTGAAATTAGAGCAGCTATTTTCGGTCTTGTCAGCGTCTGGTGTTGACTGTTAAAGAAAATATCTGCTGCTGCCCTACAGGTTTAGTAATGGTATTTTTGTATATCTTTGTCTTCTATGAAGCACGTCTTTACTCAGATGTCATTCTTCAGGTGATTTATATCTTTTTACAAAAATAGGACTTACGCATTGACAAAGTAGCAAAATAGTGTATTGATAAAAGATGTCATCTACCTAGCAGGTATCGGAGAATTAGAGAAATAATCAAACCTTCTACAGCAGAATGCAATCTGGAATATTACACTCTGTTTTTGCTATTAGAACCAAAGCATGGGAGATGTTGTAGATTGGCAGAGATATTGGAGAACGTTTCACATGACAGTATAAATAGATTATTGCTCAGAGAGAGATACGAACTGAAAGATTTATTCGATACAGTAAGGAAAATCATAAATATAATAGGAGGGATTTTAAGTGTAGATGACACAGTAGTAGAAACATTTTATAGTGACCCAAAAAATGTAGAATTAATCAGTTATTCTTGGTCTGGGAAATATCATAAGAGCATCAAAGGAATAAATTTAATCACACTGTACTACAGTGATGTGTTGTGTATGGAAATTCAGTACCAATAAATTACAGAATATACGACAAGAAGGAGGGAAAGACGAATAACGATTATTTTCAGGAAATGCTCAAGGAGGTGATTGATTAGAGTGTAAAACCAAGAAGAGTTACAGGAGACAGTTGGTATTCAGGGGTAGAAAGCTTCAAATTTTTAAAAAACCAGAAATTGGGTTTTCTATTTGGGATTGAGAAAAATAGAACTGTATCAAATAAACGGGAAAAGTATTGTCTCTTAAGGAGTTTAGAAATTCTCAATGAAGGTTTGATAACTCATTTGAGAGCATTTGGATTGATCAAATTGTTTAGGCAAGACTTCAAAAAAGAAGACTATAGAGACTATAGAGACTATATAGTGCATCTACCAGATGAAGAAGCTCTCAATCAAATCACCAAAAGTGAATTTGTGACAATTCATGATACTCATTGGGGGATTGAAAGTTTTGATAGAGCCATCAAACAAGTATGTGGAATTTGTGGATTTATGGTTAGAGATAGCCAAGCAATTAAAACACAGATATTTTGTTCACTTCAAGCATTTGTTTGTTTAGAAAAAATGCGCTCTGAAAACATAATTTCTAATTGGTATGAATTGCAAAGGAACTTATTCACTTTAGTTGTACGCGACTACATTGTGGAAAATCTTACCAATGCTGGTGCTGCTTAATACCTATGAATGAGTTTTTTCGTCAATGCGTAACTCCTAAAGTCTATGGTTGGTCTGCTTGGTTACATGGAGGTAAGAATTACACTCCTCTTTCTGTTACTCGCATCTCTAAACAGGGAAAATTTGTTTGGTCTGGGGTGGCATTTATTGGCAGTTTATCTTTAGGTTATATAATGAATAATTATACGAATGCTGCTTTACCTTACCCTGATCCAAGTATCACTATTTTAAGTTTAATTTCCTAGTGGTTAATGGCTAAGAAAATATTAGAGTGTTGGATGATTTGGATAACTGTGGATGCGATCGCAGTGGGAGTCTATGCTGTTAAACATCTTTATCCCACAACGATACTCTATACATTATTTTTGGTTTTAGCTGCTTTCGGGTATAAGGAATGGAAAAAGGCTTACAAAAACCTAGGACTGGGATGATTTTGTGCAAGTTTATACCCCCACATTTAGGACATCAATATCTTGTAGATTTAGCACGAAGTTACGTTGATAGTTTGATAGTTTTGGTTTGTTCTATTCAATCAGAACCTATTACCGGAGATTTTCGCTATCACTGGATGAGGAGGATTTTTGCTGATGTAAATGTTGTTCATGTAACTGATGAAAATCCCCAAGAACCAAAAGATCATGCCGATTTTTGGCAGATTTGGTATGAAAGTATTCGTCGGGTATTACCAACGGGACCAGATTACGTTTTTGCATCGGAAAATTATCGTTGGCAGTTAGCGAAAATTTTGCGTGCTAGTTATATTCCTGTAGACCATGCACGTAGTTTAGTGCCTATTTCCGGTACGCAGGTGCGGCAAAATCCCCTTGCTAATTGGCATTATATACCGCCTTATTTTGTGCGTCGTGTGTGCATTTTTGGGGTAGAATATACAGGTAAATAGACGCTGACGGAAAATTTTAGCTAATGATTACAATACTGTTTATGTGAGTGAATATGCGGGGGGATTATTAGATCTTAAAGGAGGACCTTGTGATTTTACTGATATTCCCTTGATTGCTAAGGGAAAAATGGCTGCTGAGGATGCTTTAGTGCGACAGGCAAATAAAATAATATTTTGTGATACTTACTTGATTACAACTAAGATTTGGAGTGATGTGCTGTTTGGTCAATGTCCCCAGTGGACTGAAGATGAAGGGAATCGACGACAGTATGATTTATATTTGCTGCTGAATATAGATGTGCCTTGGGTGGATGATTCACAGTGTTTTTTGCATAATTATCGAGAAGAATTTCGTTATCGCTCTGTATTCAGGCTTTAAAATCACGTCATCGACCTTATATTATCATCATAATATCATCAACGCCGACTGGGAACAACTCTGGCAAAAGGCTTGTATGGCAATAGATCAGTTATTGGAGTCATAAAAGAAGCGATCGCAGTTCCGTTTTAGTTATGCGATCGCCCTAATTAATTGATACCTAGCCAAAGGAATCAATCCTCAAGATTATATTTCTCATAGTGCTAATATTGGGTGCGGTGTTATGCCCATCAGGTGTGTCACCCCACATTTAGAATTTAACCACTACTTTGCCACAATTTTCACGAGTAAGGAGGTGTTGCACTGCATCAGGTATGGATTCTAAGGGGTTAAATTCTGTTTGGTTAACTACTACTTTAATTTTACCAGCGTAGAATAGATTGAGTAAGCGAACCCTCGCGTCTGGGGTATATTCTTAATAATGTAACATCAAGAAACCAAGCACAGAAGCAGCTTGCCAAAAATTCTGTGATCAAACAAGGTATCACGATACAACCTGCAAATAAAAATTCATATTTATCTCATACAAATGTGAATCTTTTTCACACAGACAGAGGTATTCAAATTAACAATAAAACCTCCACAGGATGCAAACACGTGGAAAGTGAAGAATCACTTAACTCAGTTATCAACTTTCCACAACTACCTTTTGAGGTCAACAACTTTGTTACTGGTGAATTCAGTACGGCTCAGATTCTATCCATCAGGAAAAGTACAGGTGAATCTACACAGCGTGTCGTCCTGAAAAAAGGTTGGAACGCACCTATAGGTCATTTCACTACTGATGTGGAAATTTTCGTGCTAACCGGCGCACTTTACCAAGGTGGAGCTATGATCTAAAATCATGAATTTTCCCTCATGGCAATAAAGCTTGTCATGGCATATTTTGATAGCTACATCACCCTCTAGCACAATTAATCCTAGATAGCCATAATTCATGTGAGGGTTATAGTTAACATGAAGCTTGATATCCAAGCCAGGATGGAATGTTCCAAAATACACATCTCTGATTATTTTATCATTCTTTAAGTTAACTTTTTATATTATCTGAGCCATTTTTTTAAAATACTTTTGTCTTAAAGCAGGTGCTTTTTCTAATGCCTCATCAGTCCCATATTCAGGATATTTTATTTGATGTAATTCAACACATTCTTCAATAAACAGACGATTTTGGTAAGTGCTGCTGATTCGCAATCACAACAAAGTTACACACCCTTTGAAGAGATGGAGTTAACGGGAAGGGTAAAAAGTAGCTTTTTGCGAGGAAATTTGATTTACAATAATGGGCAAGTTGTTGGTTCACTGATTGGGCATTATTTGAAAAGAAATTTAGACTATTGACTTGAACTTAACTCCCTACTATGGTAATTCAACAGATCCATTAGGATGGCGAAAGAAATTTGGGGTGCTTGTACCAAGCACAAATACGATTGTCGAACCTGATTTTCACGCGATGGCTGTACGGGGTGTTACGTGTCATATGTCCCGGATTCATGTTCGAGACCAGGAATTGAGTAGTGATGAAAAGATGGTGCGTCTTTTAGAGCAACTCGGCGACTAAATTCTCTTTGCAATTGATCGGGTGATGACCGCAGGTGTCGATTACGTGATCATGGGAATGAGTGCCGAGATTTTCTGGGAAGGACTTGAGGGGAAGAAAACTTTTGTGAAACGGCTTGAGGACTATGCTCGGCTAAAAGTGGCTTCAGGTGCTATGGGATGTCAGGCAGCTGTGGCAAGTTTCAAAGTCAACAAGATTGGGGTGATCACCCCTTATCAGCCTGTAACTGACAAAATGGTATGCCGTTTCTTCAATGACATCGGGGTGGAGGTGTTACGTCTGAAGGGACTGCGTTGCCCTACTGCACTCTCAATTGTTGAGGTCTCTGAGGATACGCTTCGCCGCCATCTTCAGGAACTTGATGGTGATGATATAGAGGTGATCGTGCAGGTTGGTACTAATTTGAGTATACTTCGGCTCGCCGATGAAGCGGAACGGTGGATCGGCAAACCTGAGATTGTAATTAATGCGGCCACCTGGTGGTATGCGTTACCCCAGAACGACATCTAGGATCGAGTTTAGGGGTGTGGAAGACTTTTACGAGAATTTTGATAACGTCTAATAACAGTTTTAAAGTCGTTCCAGCAGATATCACTGAGAATAGTACCCTTATCAATGCTGAATTTACGTCAGCCTTCTTTTAATTTCTTCCGCTAAATCTGCCAAAGCCACCTCGACTTGCTCACCACTTTTCAAATCCTTTAATGATGATTTTTGCGCTGCGGCTTCATCAGCACCAATAATAACACAAAATTGAATTCCCTGTTTATCTGCTGCTTGAAATTGTTTACCCAAAGGACGTTTTTCAAAGTTAGTTACAACATTAATTCCTGCTTGTCTTAATTGCTGTGATACCTTTAAATAAACAGGTATCAAATCTTCCTGCATATTCACTACCACCACCTGGGTAGGTGTCGCAGACAAAGTATTGAGAATACCCGCTTTTAACAACCGACTAATTAACCGAGTTAAACCAATAGAAATACCTACTCCAGGCATTTTTTCGCCTAAAAATATTCCCACTAATTCTTCATATCTGCCTCCAGAACAAATACTACCCAAGGCTTCATGTCCTATTAAAGTAGTTTCGTAAACCGTGCCAGTATAGTAATTTAAACCACGAGCAATTGATAAATCAATACAGAACCGTTTGTCAGCAACTCCTAAATCTCTAACTCCATTAATTACCGTTGCTAATTCAGTAACTCCTAAGTTAAATTGTTCTGCTTCGGGAAAACTTTGCGCGAGATGATTGAGTTTATCTAAAACATTATCAACACTACCATCAATTTTAATAAACTCAATAATTCTCTCAGTTTGTTCGGAAGAAATACCTTCTTTCTCTAACTCCAACTTAACTTTTGCTTCTCCACTTTTTTCCAAATTATCAATAGTGGCAATACAAGCTTTAATTTGGTTTTCCTCAACTTCCAAAGACCGAAAAAACCCTGTCAGAATTTTGCGGTTATTGATGCGAATCACAAAATCACCAATATTAATATCTTCGAATATTTCAGTGATAATTGCTGGCATTTGGGCATCATATAGCAAACTGAGTTTACCACGAGCCACCACATCAATATCACATTGACGAAACTGCCGGAACCGCCCATCTTTTGCCCGTTCACCGCGAAAAACCATATCCATTTGATAACGAGCAAAAGGAAAAGTTAATTCATTTAAATGACGTGCAATATAAGCCGCAAAAGGAACAGTTTGATCAAACTTTAAAGCCCTAGCTTCCAAACCAGTTTCGCCAGATTTATCCTTTTCTGCTTGGCGATTTGGTGGTAAAATTGGATCAATACCATAGATTATATTATCCCCCTGATTACCCTTAGCTTGCAGTACTTCTAACCGTTCTACTGCTGGGGTTTCAATAGGTGTAAATCCATAGCTTTCAAAAACACGACGGATTATATCTAATAAATATACTTCTAGACGCTTTTCGCTAGGCAGAAATTCGGGAAACCCGCTAGGGGTAGAAAAGTTGATTTTGTCACTTTTTGCCATGCCCATACCTTATCAAATTGAAATTTCGGATATATAGCAATCCTACATCAAACAACTTTGGGAGTTACCAAGGAATATTGATTGTGAGAATTGAAAGCCACAAAAACACAACCCAATAGTACTCAGTTAACAATCTGAAAGTTGTCAGTTCCCTTGGGAAAAGGTTAAAGGGTAAAGTGTCAATATTTTTTGTTTCCCCTATGCCCCTTAATCGACAAATATTGAGATACGATTGATTTATTACGACTGATTTATAAAGTTCCAGTAAATTTATCGCTTATTTAAGGCATTTTTTATTGTAGCAGTTCTACTTCAGTAGAGTTTGCATATTTAATGATTTACTAATTTGATATAAATCTGTTGGTTTTGATATAAATCTGTTGGTTAGGCTTAGTTTTATTGTATAAAACAATAAGATACAAGTAAAGCTAATCCTACAATTATATTGTAGGACTCCTTGCCAACCGTATTATTAATTATTTTTTTTAGGTAAAAAATAACTTAATCTCGTACCTATCCATTGTAGCAAATTTTAGATCTTGTATGCTGGATATGTATAGATAATAACTTTTGTTTTTTGTTCACTCACTAAGGTATCATGAGTATTAACTTAACGCATCAGGCGAAAAAGTTAGGTTATGTAGCTGGTATAGCCGCTTCTGTTTCTATAGGCTCGCTCGTTATCTCTCCTCAACAAGCCCAAGCATTAACTTTTTTTACTAGTAGCGCCTCCTAAAACAACGTAGATGCTAGGGGTAATGATATAACTACATTAACCCTAGCTAAGTATAATCCTCTAGCAGGACAGCAAATAACTGAAGTGCGTTTCACCCTTAATGCTAGTGTTATAGGTCGTTTGAGTATCACCAATACTTCTACCTCAGTCAGGAACTATAGACTAACTCACACCTGAGACGAATATAATGTGAGAGCAGGAGTTAGCTTTCCAGCTGCACTAAGCAGCTTAAACTTACAGCCATTCACGCTACCACTGACAATGTTTTCAGTACCTACCAAGATGTCTTTAGCTGCTGGTGGTACAGCCACATTTGGACCTACCGCGTTGTTCAATTGTTCAGCTAGCACTCAATCTTACACGCTAAGCTCAGAAGTATTGCAATTTTTGGGAACAGGTACTTTTAGCCTGGAAATATATCCGATCACAGGCTTGGGCCTTAATCAAACAGGTGGAAGTATTCAGTCTTCTGATACGTGAATTACCAGTGGTTTATTAACCGTAGAATATATCGGTCAACAAGTTCCCTTTATTTGGACCTACCGCGTTGTTCAATTGTTCAGCTAGCACTCAATCTTACACGCTAAGCTCAGAAGTATTGCAATTTTTGGGAACAGGTACTTTTAGCCTGGAAATATATCCGATCACAGGCTTGGGCCTTAATCAAACAGGTGGAAGTATTCAGTCTTCTGATACGTGAATTACCAGTGGTTTATTAACCGTAGAATATATCGGTCAACAAGTTCCCTTTGAATTTTCTTCCGGTGTCAGCGTCCCTATTTTTGCTGGAGCCTTCTTTAGATTTTCTTACTGGAAACGACAGCGCCATTTAAAGTCCGCAAAACTTTCATAGATAACCGCAGTCAGTAGGGCAGGCATTTCCCACCCTACAAATATCACTACCTTACCCGTTCCTCGTGAATAAGAGTACGTTGATAGATTTTGTCATTTTTAAACCAATGCCAAGTGCGAGCGCGATTATTATTATCAGGACTGATTTGAATCATTTCATATAAATACATATTTGGGAATTGTTTATAACCAAACCATAAAATAACGGTTGAATCATCAAATTCCCTGGCTTTACATTGAATGCGTTCAGTATCAAACAAAAGTTCTTTATCTTGATATGTACCTGGAAATTGATGTTCTTCCTGTTTACCATCAGCCCAGGTATAACGATTGATTTGATAGTAAGAATAAGGACTATTTTCAGGAAATTGACAACTTAAATGAGATTGATGAATATCTAGAACTTTTCCGGTTGTATCAACTAGAGTATAAGTTCCTTCCCATTCACCTTCATGACGGGCTAAAACAGGCATTTCTAGACGAATATTAGACATATTGGTGATTGGTGATTGGGACAACCTTTTACTCATTCCTCAATCCCCTATTCTTCACCATTAAACCACCAAGGGTCGTTATTAGTGTTGGTTTTAATTAAAAAAGCTTTTTTTCGCATAAAGCGTTTCAACCCTGCTGCACCCATGCGCGAACCTCCCAAACCAGAAAATTTAAAAGCGTTTTTCTCTCCTTCGTGCATCATAGCTGTTAAACAAGCATCATTAATACTAATAGCACCTACATCTATTTGCATACCAACTTCTAATGCTAACTCCTCTGATTCAGCAAATATAGCAGCACTCAATCCATAAATAGAATCATTGGCCAAACCTATTGCGTTTTCCACTGTAGAAAAAGGCATGACTGGCATAATAGGACCAAATGTTTCTTCAGTCATCACTTTCATGGAATGGTCAACTTCAGTGAGAACTGTGGGACGACACCACCAACCTCCTCCTAATTTTTCAACTTTACCACCACAATGAATTACTGCACCTTTTGATATTGCATCTTGCAGATGTTCATTAATAATTGCTGCTTGATTCTCGGAAATTATTGGACCTAATTCTCCACTTTCAACGGCAGGATAAGCGAGTTCTACGCGAGAAGATTTAGCTACTAATTGATGATAAACTTCTGCAAATATAGATTCAGCCACATAGATTCTTTCAATTGATAAGCATGACTGTCCAGAATTAACAACAGAACCCCATAAAATTGCTGAAGTCGCTAAATCTAAATCTGCTGATTCTAAAACAATTGCTGGGTCTTTTCCAGCTAATTCTAAGAAAGCAGGAATAAAGTTTCTGGCTGCTGCTTCTGCAACTACACGCCCCATTTCTACACTGCCTGTAAAGCAGACTAAATCTACATCTTCTATTAAGGAAGCCCCTGTTTGTCCTGCACCTTCAACAAAATTTAAGACATCACGTAATTTAGGAATAGTATTCAATGTAGTTATTAAAGGTGCAACGAAACGAGGGGTGATTTCACTAGGTTTAACGATGACAGCAGAACCTGCTAATAAAGCGGGAATTGTATCCACTGTAGATAACAACAGGGGAAAATTCCAAGGACTAATGACACCAACTAGGGAGTAAGGAACAGCAGTTTGTTGTAAAGCAATAAAGGGAATAGATGTATTTTTTGCAGTTTCTTGTAGTAGCTGGGGTGCTAAATTACACCATCTATCAATACCGTGTAAAAAAGAGTCTATTTCTAAAACTGATGTTGATAATCTACCAGTATCATTTACTAATGCATCTGTTAGCTGTTTGCGATTAGCTAATATAGCTTGTTTCCACTGTTGGATCGCCTCAATTCTACCTTCTATACCGAGTTCTTGCCAATGAATTTGGCCCCTACGGAGACGGTGACATTGCTGTGAAAGCAACTTTGGTGGAGGAGGGATAATAACGTAATCAAATTTACCTGTGCGGGGGTTACGGACTTCTATTGGTTTTGTCATTAGGAACTCTTAACTCTTAATAGGGAATTAGTTATTGTTCAGATTATCCCTAACTTTGTGAGTAGTTCAATAGTTTCTTGCTGTGTTTGGATGAAATGTTTACGGTCTATTGTCCCATCCAGTATGGTATTAGGGGGATATAAATGTTACTGACTGTAACTTTCGGCGTAAAGTTCAAAGCGTTGAAGGGAGAGTAAATTATTTAACCCTGGTCGAGTGCGATCGCTCCTTAATCCTGCTAAATTAATTTCAGTGAATGCTGCCATACTTTCAGCTGACCCTGTTTCTGTTAAGACGATACCCCTATAATCAATAATTTTAGAACCACTATCTACAGAAGCAGCATGGATATAACTATTAACTATACCAGCTAAAAAGATTTTATATTTCTGGGCAATTTTACCAAGTGCTTCATATTTAGCTCCTGACATCTCTAAACAGGCTTTTCTGTCCATACTGATATAGATTCTCCCATCGGAAAACCTGTAAGAGAATATTCAGGGAGAACAATTAAACGACAATCAAAACCAATACAAGCAATACTAGCAGCAATTTGTCTTTCTAAGCGGTGAATTAGAGACCGCCGAAAATTTACAAAGGAGTCTGTGTCCGGCTTTCCATAGTGTTAAGATTAGGAA
>CAKZGI010000119.1 GCA_936914905.1 uncultured Trichormus sp.
GCTGCCTTCATCTCTCTTAGTAGTTATGTACTATATTTATATGCTTTTGCCCTGGTTCTATCCGCCTGGACTCAACCAACTAACAGTTGACATGAGAGAAATTTATTCTCGCGTACCTGAAAATATTTTTCCAAATAGTAGATTTAGTGTTCAGACTCCAGATAGTCTATTAAATCAATTACTTGACAGCAGAGAAGTTAATAATGTAGTGAGAAACTTATCTATGTTCTTATTAGATAGACGTTGGAGAGTCGAAAATGAATATGATGAAATGATCTCTCAATTAATGTCTCCATTTGGATTTAGATTTCGGCTTGAGTTTTTCTAATTTATCAAAATCACTCAATTCCACCCATTAAACCATAAACAGGCGATAAGTCCAAAAGCCTACCCCCACAAAATCAACTATAGGATTCCTATTTGATTTTTGATAGCTTGCGTGGCGTAGCCATACAAAACTCAGTACATCTTAATATTCTGGAATCCTCTTGCCAAGGATCATGAGTAATTTGCCAATTCTCTTTTCCTAAAACTAACCTAACTGCGTTATGAAAAACATCTTTCGCTGACATAGAAATTTTAAATGATATTCTCTATCTTATCATAATTTTTGAAGTAAAGTATTCCTCCCTCTACGCTCTCTGCGTCTCTGCGGTTCTTTGAATAAGTCCATAACACAAAACGAAAAAAAAGGGATAAGCCCAAAAGCCTATCCCCAAAAAATCAACTAGTCAAAGTATCAAGTACCTGAAGTCCAAGAATTGATATACTCAATTTGATCTGCTGTCAAACTATCAATGAAGATCCCCATAGCTTGCAACTTCAAGCGAGCAATTTCTTCATCCACTTCTCTAGGAATAGAGTGCAAACCAGGTGCTAACTTACCCTTATTCTTCACCAGGTATTCACAAGCTAAAGCTTGGTTAGCAAAACTCATATCCATAACCGCGCTAGGATGTCCTTCAGCAGCAGCCAAATTAATCAAACGTCCTTGTCCCAAAACGACAACGGATTTACCATTTGTCAATTTATACTCTTCAGTGAAAGGACGGACATCTTTGATTTCCTTAGCATTAGCAGCCAAGTATTTTAAATCAAGTTCTAAGTCAAAGTGACCAGAGTTACAAACTATCGCACCGTCTTTCATGAGATCGAAGTGTTCACCGCGAACGACATGCTTGTTACCTGTCACAGTAATAAAGATATCACCTAAAGGAGCAGCTTCCGCCATTGGCAACACGCGGAAACCATCCATAACGGCTTCAATTGCCTTGATGTGATTAATTTCGGTAACGATGACGTTTGCACCCATACCACCGGCGCGGAGGGCTGTTCCCTTACCACACCAGCCATAACCGATAACCACAACAGTCTTACCAGCTAACAAAATATTTGTAGCGCGGATAATCCCATCTAGGGTAGATTGACCTGTACCATAGCGGTTATCAAAGAAATGCTTGGTGTCTGCGTCGTTAACGTTAACTGCGGGGAAGTTGAGAACACCTTCTTTAAACATGGCGCGTAAACGCACAATACCGGTGGTAGTTTCTTCGGTACTACCAATTAAATCAGCGATTTGGTGTTGACGGTGTTGAACTAATTCTGCTACCACGTCGCTACCGTCATCAACAATGATGTTGGGGCGATGATCTAATGCGATTTGGACGTGGCGATTATAGGTGCCGCTATCTTCGCCTTTCTGAGCAAAAACGGGAATTTCATGATCAGCTACAAGACTTGCAGCTACGTCATCTTGAGTTGATAAAGGGTTACTAGCAATCAATACAGGATCAGCACCACCGGCTTTGAGGGCGATCGCTAAATGTGCTGTTTCTGTGGTCACATGGGCGCAAGCTACAAGGCGTAATCCAGCAAATGGCTTTTCTTTCTCAAAGCGATCGCGGATTTGCTTCAATACAGGCATTTCCCGTCCAGCCCATTCAATTCGTTGTCTTCCCAAGGGAGCGAGAGCGAGGTCTTTAACCTCGTGCTTTAATCTGGGAGTTGTTCCGGTCATTCAAATTATCCTCTAAAAAACAAATAAGGTCATCAGCATTCAGCTATCAGCCATCAGCAGTCAGCTTTTGACAACTTGTGAGCAAACTCACTATTTGATAATATACCAATTTATCAAGCATTCTAACTCCTGACTCCTGAATACTTACAAAAGGTCTAGAAACCTTTACGTACTTTAACAAGAATTTCTTACAAGTGGCAAATTTTCGCTGTAATTGCCGAATCAGAGGGGATATAACAGAAAAAAAGCGAGAATTTATCAATCACAATTTTGATCCAAGTTGTCAACTTTCACCAATCTCTGCTATTAGTATTATGAACAACAGGTCTGGTAATGGCTATCAACATAGTGTATCTATCTCTAGATAGAAATAACAGCAATTAAAGGCAGATTTAACCAAAGATAGATAATATAGCCTCTATGTTGGAAATGACTATATAATTACCAGATCATAAATTTGATTCAAGGAGGTATTTGAGTGCGTTTAAAATCTTTGGCAATCGCAGTTTCAATGGGCGTTACCGTTATCTCTGTTCCAAAAGCTACAGCTAAGATTCCTCTTTTACCCTACTTGCAAACTCCTGGCAGTGTAAGTAATCTGAACGAGAGTCAAACTGTTTCCGAATGGATTTATTTAGATGGTCGCCCATTATTTCAAATCGCTGCATCAAAAAACGATGTTTCCCAGCGTTTACGAACTATCCAACAGAATTTACAGGAAATTAGCCAAGATTACTTTCAATCAACTGCACCAGAATTTAAGATACAAATCCGAACAACCAAAGATTTGCCAGTAATTTATATCAATGGCAAATATCTGATGACCATCAATTCTCAAGATGCTAAATTACGTCAATTAGAGGCGTTAACATTAGCTAATGAAATCGCCGATAATTTGCATAAAAACCTGGATATTTCTAAGGAAGAACGCCAAACTTCATCTTTAATTAGCCAAGCTAAAATAGCTGGTGCTATTGCTTTGGCAATGATTTTGTCAAGTTTATTAATATATCGTTATCAACGCCGTTCTCAAAAAGATGATGTAGAACCAATTGGTCCAGATGCGGAAACAGATCAACCGATTACAACCCAACTAAATCAACAGGAACATCAACATTTAGCAGAAGTGAAAAACCGCCTATTTCAATTAACTCAAATAGGCATTTGGGGAGGTGGAAGTTTTGTAATCTTGGGTTTATTTCCCTACACAAGAGCATTACAAATGGCACTTCTTGCAGTTGCCCAAATTCCTGTAAAAGTAGGTATTGTGGTATTAGGAACTTATGTAGCGATTCGTTTTAGTTATGCCCTGATTGATAAATTTACCACAACTCTAATTAGCGGTGGTTTTTTATTAAATTCAGAAACTTCAGAACGGATGGAGTTAAGAGTTTCCACATTTTCAGGAGTAACAAAAAGCATTACTACCCTCATTTGCATGGGAGTAGGAATTTTATCCACTTTGATTTTATTAGGTATAGATATAGTTCCTTTGTTAGCAGGTGCTGGTTTAATTGGTGTAGCTGTATCTCTCGCTTCTCAAAACTTAATTAAAGATGCCATTAACGGCTTTTTGATTATCATCGAAGATCAATATGCCCTTGGTGATGTGATTAATGTGGGAAACGTAGGAGGTTTAGTCGAAAACCTCAATTTACGCATGACTCAAGTACGGGATGCAGAAGGACGTTTGATTACAATTCCCAACAGTGAAATCAAAGTAGTTGCCAATCTTTCTAGTCGATGGTCACGGGCAGATTTAACTATTCCGGTTTCATATCAAGCGAATATTGATGAGGCTTTGAAGTTAATTGAAGATGTGGCCTTGAAGATGAATCAAGAACCAAAATGGAAGCGAGAAATCATTGAAAAACCGAGTATTTTAGGAATTGATAATTTTAGCGATCGCGGTATGATAATTCGTATCTGGATTAAAACACAACCCCTCAAACAATGGGAAGTAGCGAGAGAATATCGTCGTCGTCTAAAAATTGCCTTAGATCAAGTTGGAATTTCCATTCCCATACCTCAACAAACTATTTTAGTTAATCATCCTCAACTGTTCAATTCTGCGAGAAATGATTCAGATTAAGGAGTTCAGTAGTATGGCTTACGCCACGGCCATGCCTATGACTTCTGCCTCGCCACGCAAGCTATAGGAACACTAAGTGCAGCTTGCTTCCCTTAGGGTACGCTATCAGGAGTCAGGAGGTAGAAGTAAAGATATATTCCCCATTCCCTAATTCCCATTTTTTGAATTTTGAATTCTTCCTCTATACCTTTACCACCAAATACGATTTCCTTCTTCATCGACTCGCGCTTGACGAATCATATCAGAGATTTCTTCTGCATCTCTGACATGGTGGAGGGCTTTTTTCTCACCATCAGGAGTTTCCACTACAAAATAAGTTGGAACTTTTATGTGATCACCAGTAATATCAGGTACGTCTACAGCAACTTGTTGGGCTTTTTCTTCAATTGATTGGGGTTTTTCAGAGATTCTATCCCCAGGATTTGCCGTTAAGTTCCTTTCTTTAACATTTGGTTCTTTTCTAGAAAAGCTATCTTCACTTACTGGCTGATTAATTTGGTTATCTTGATTATCTTGATTATTAGTCATGGTTTAAAGATCCAATGTGTAAGTTCTATGCATGAGTAGCAGATCTCATTTCTCTATATAACAATCCTGGATGAAAGTCTGGTCTTCATCAGTAAATTCATAACTCATGGGACTTACGCAAAATATTTTTTGTCATACTGTTCGCGTAGCGAAGTATCTCGGCGATTCTTCATTTCGCTAACGCTACATTCAGAATGACAGTTTTTTGGTCAAAGTGCGTAAGTCTTGATTCAAATAGGACTGCCATATCAATCTAGACAATCCAAAATGTAAGTAGTTCTTTCTCTAGAGAGAGTTTAAGAATGAGATTTACTTCTTCAACACAGGGAGCATCCACTATTGGAAGATAGACAAGTTTTAGGAGAATATTAGGAGAATATTAGGATAAACAAGTGTGGATTAGCAACCATGAACCAGGATAAAAAAGAACGTCTCAAAGCCTGCTTAGAAGAATTGGCAAGATTGTTAGACAAAAGTCAGATAACAG
>CAKZGI010000120.1 GCA_936914905.1 uncultured Trichormus sp.
TACGATGGCGCTTTTGAAGGATGTGGAGGCAGCAACCCACCACGATGATCAACAAACACCAGATCTATGCTTTGATGAACAGAAAACAACAAACGTGCAGCAAAGGATGTAGAAAAATAGAGGCGGCCTGCAGCGTAAAGAAACCTGTCGCACATCGGACAAAATGTCATTACCATGTAGCTTTGATTATTTATTTTTGTTTCAGCACAGATAATATGAATTCACCCATATTCATAATCATGATTTCTTTCGAATGCCGTTTTTGGCCTCTAATAGACATTAATATATATTTCTTCAACCCATGCTAAGATCTTTCCAACACAAAATTTCAGACTATACTAGAATCTTGCATATTAAGATAACAGGAATCTTCAGTCATTTTTATTTGTATTTTTTTAGTTACAATAACAATGACAACAGTGTATAATGTAATCTTTTTTTATTGGTCTTACAGGCCATTCTAGCCCCTTGAAGAAGTGAGCTCAGCTTACATCTAAGAAACACCTTCAGCACCCTTGTCGAAGAATTCTGTGTCTAGAGTAATTAGGCAATTGGTTTGACCCAGAAGCTGATGAAAAGTTTGACAGGACACTTTGAGCACTAGGTTTTAATCCCAATAATAGAGCCGATTTCTTAGACATACTTCTCTCTCAGTGGAGTTCACTCCCCCTCATTGAGATCATGCAGCAGGATTTGGGTGGTGTCTACCCGATGTGGGAAGACAGGTAGCAACAGCTGTCAACCATTCTTGAGTGTGTTGTGAAGAGATTAATCACTTCGGTAAACTTAATAACTTAACAGACTAACTTAATGGAAGGCAAGGATCTTAGCTTTGGGCTTAACCAGTTCATGTACCAAGTTAAACATACTAACACATGGGCACAGGCAATCATCGTGGGAAACTACAACGTAAATATAGTTTCTGCCCATGTCTTGGATCTTTGGCTAGATGATTACTGTTTATCAAGACAAGCCCTAATTTATCTAATCTCTTTGATATGGGACTTTTACATGTTGTAGATTTGAACATTACAAGTTCAGTATAAGTCTACCCTTCCATAAATCTTTCCAAATGTTAACTTTTCATACGAACTATATATGCAACAGCTTACCTGAAGGGAGACTCGATGTAACTGTTTTCTGAGCTTCTCTAATAATCTCTGTTTGCTTGCCATCTCTGTCGGTTATTTCTAGCTGTGCTTCATGAACTTGTTTCTTTTGTCGTAGTATATGGAAGTCATAAAATAGAATAGAACGTTAGCAACAATGCAAAGTCATTCATTAGTTTCATTACATTCACTGGAATCCAAGTTACAAAAGACAAGTAGCGATAAGTACCAGATCACTAGCCTTCACTCCTTCCAAAACTGCATTGGTTGCATTAGCAACTGCAAATCTGTCCAGCTGTTCTTGTGGCTGGTCTGGAAGCGAGAAAGAAGAAATCTGCTCATTGCTTCGTGTTTCATTTAGTGTTTCATAGCTTCCATGCTTCCAAGTATTTACATTCACAGATATATTGACAATCTTCTGAGAAGATTTGGGCAATGTTGAAGATATGCCTGATCCTTTCTGTTTATGTGATTCCTTTCTAGTTCCTTCTGTGCTCTGAGCCAGCCTATACTCTACTGTTACAGACTCTTCTCGGTTTTGTTTCAGCCTATCACTAGCTTTTATGTGTGCACCTTTCCTGTCACTATAATCACTGACAAGGCTTTCTTCACTCATCTCAGCATCATATTTCCTTTCCTTCCTTTGTACTTCATACCTATTCCGGCTAGAGGCCGATTGGTCTACAGGCTCATGATACTCATAATTTGAAACCACAGCATTTTCTATGCATCCTTCACTAACGGTACCAGCTATCGCTAGCCTCTGCCTATTTATATAATGTTCATTATCATGGTCAATAGACCTGGTTTCTATAGTGTCATTCCCTTCATAGACATACCTTGCATTCTCTTCATCCTTATCCTCAAGAATTTCAACTGGTTTTTTCCCTAACCTTTCCCATATATTTCCTCCATGCCTCACTCTTGATTTTGATGCATCCTCTGCAGCAGCAGCTGCAGCTTTCATTGCCATCATTATCGCAGGCATAGCCCTCTTACTTGGCCTAGGAATAGTTCTATCTTGATCTTCTGCAGCTTGTTGCTGTACAGTAGTAATCTCAGAATCTTCTGTAATTACCACAAATTGACAATTTCATTAAATGAAACCAGCATAAAATAGATAGCAATATCTTCAGGTAATTGAAAGCTCTAGAAAGTTAATAACAAAATTTTGAATGGATCATGAGTTCAAGTCTCACCGATAGTAGTTGAGGCAGTGGGTTCTATGTGTTCTACAGAAGACCCCCCTCTCAGTGAACGTCCTGACACTGATGTGATTTTCTCTCGAATTGTTCGTTTCGTATGGCTGGTAATTGGCTTCGTATGACCAGTGTTTGGCGCTACTGCCTCTCTAACGGCTGATTGTAATAGTCTCCGGGTGGCATTGATGCGTGAAGGGGACAAATGCCTCTGCCAAAAAATCTGAACTTGAGAAAAATGGCATCCAAGTAGAGACACAAAACCAACTATATATTTTTGGGGAGTCCAGAAGACAAAGCAATGGGCAAACCTTCTGCTTTTCAGGTATCGACCTTTCAGCCTGAGTCCAGGAATCTGGAGACCGTGATCGTTTTGCTGAGCGAGTACGTCCTCGGCTTAAGCCACTTGATTCACCTTGTGTATTAGTCAAGGATGCACTTACATCCTCCTCCTTTCTCGTTTTTGTCTGTGTACAATCTTTCCTCAAAGAGATCAATCTCCCACCTTCAATCGGCAGTTGCTCATGGCTGTTTCCTTTCACCTTCAAAGAGTAAATGTGAATCACAAACTTCCACAAAATAATTTTATAACCAGACAAGTTGTGACTCATCTTACCATAGCTATGTCGATAGGCAAGTCCTTTTCAGTCTCTTTCTTATCTTTAGTCTCTCCAAGCCGCTCCACATTGGCCATGTCAAAATTTGGAGAAGGCTTCTTCACTTCTGAAGTATATAAGTGCATATTCGAACTTAAGTGATCCCATAGCCTGCAGTATTAGGTATAGTAAAACAACGGTATTCGGATAGGTGACTCGGGACTAGAAGAGAGGAATGAAAGAAAGAAAGAAAGAAAAGGATGGGAGAATAATTTACCAGGTTACAAAAGCTTCACTCTGATCGCCCAAAAAAGCCTTCAGATCGTCAATAGCTTGCTTCCGATGCTTACCATGACCCACAAGGACAACAACATACTCCTGCAGCAATACTCTTCTATGTAAGAACTTTAAACATAACTCAAAATCCCATTCTTTCCAACAACATAATATCCAGCTACTGATACCGTCATGTAAAACCATGTCACAAGTATATGGAATCTATATTATGACAGAATTAAAGCTTTTGATGCATCCTGAACATACTACAAGTAGTACATGATGAGATTTTGGACACCATGGAAAAACACTGATTCCTGAAGCAATCAATCAATCAATATTTCTTTCTTTCTCTATGACCCACCGCAAGAACATCATCAGTGTAGCTCCCCATGAACTCAGAGAGCTTCTTCATGATCGTGGTCCGAAGTGAAGCAGCACCATCACTGCCAACATTGAGCGAGAATCTGATGCCACCACCATCAGGCACAGAATCCATGGCCTCCCTCCGTCTCAATCTAGCTTTCCATCGCTATCTCTCTAGGGTGAGGGTCCCTGTCTCGACGTCTTCATCCCTGTACCAGCACCAGTACCTGTACCTGTACCTGTACCTGTACCTGTGTCTGAACTTGTATCGGTAGCTCTATCTTTTGTCTACTAGTTGGTGCGTGTGTATTACCTACAGGAATCCATGGTTCTGCTCTTGCCCTGTTAGGGTTTCCTGTATGATCTTCATCTTTACCGTTTCAAAAGAAAAAAGAAGGAAGGTGGGAGGAGGAGGAGGGATGCAGGAGGCTATGGATGAAGATCGCGATGATACCATGGAAAACAGGGGACACACACACACACACAGAGAGAGAGAGAGAGAGAGAGAGAGAGAGAGAGACTCTCTTTCACTCTGCTTCTTGCTTCGAACGAAGCCTTTGGGAAGCACATAAGCGCGCGCACACACACACACACTCTCTGTCTCTGTCTCCGTCTCTCTCTTCTTCCTTTTGTGTTTTGATATTTTCCGCAACTGCCCTTACGTTTTCTTTAATTCCCCAAACGCCCTTTGGGGAGAGAGAGAGATGTAGGAAAAATTACATCGTTGAGAGTTGATGAGGGCGGATTTTGTTTTGGACATAACATTCTACTGCAATATCCGTTTTCGACATTCTTCAACTCGTTTCGAAACGAGCTTTCTAACAACTCCTTATTTGCATTGTTCAGTGACTGCAATCCCAAGTTACGACAACTTTTGTCTCGGGACCGGGTATGACTTCATCTACTGTTACTAAGACTGCCACCGCTAAAAGCACATCCCAAGACCTAACAGCTAAGATGTTCAAACTCCATGGACTCCCAGACGATATTTTGTCAGATCGTGGGCCCCAATTCACGTCAAAGTTCTAGAAGCGCCTATTTGAACTCCTAAGCACTAAGGTCTCCTTATCCTCAGCATTTCACCCTGAATCTGATGGCTAGACAAAACGTGTCAACCAAGTCTTAGAGCAGTACTTGTGCTGCTTTACGACATACTAGCAAGATGATTGGGTTGAGCTACTACGAACAACTGAATTTGCTTACAACAACACCTTGCACTCGGCAACCGGGGTAACACCCTTCTTTGCAAATTATGGCTTCCATAATAAGTTTTCAGCTATATTCGCCACTGAGTTAGTAAATCCGGCAGTAGAGGATAGGATTCACCAATTAGGTGGAGTTAGAGAGGACTTGATGTTGGAACTAGAACGTAGCTAGAAAATTGTAGCAAAATATGCCAATATGCACCGTTTGGAAGCTTTAGGGATCAAGGTTGGCGGAAAGTTTGGTTACTTTGGAAGAACATTGTTACTGTCATGGCCAAGGCTCGTAGACCGTAGTGGACACGGAACACAAGATAATAACAAGAAAAAGAACAAGAAGACAAAAACTGGAATTACCCGGAGACTCGAGTACAAGATGCCGAAG